>NZ_JBFAMX010000791.1:0-3973 GCF_040659615.1 Nonomuraea sp. NPDC049784 | reverse complement strand
CGCTACCGACGTCACCATATGGACTGCTCAGGCATCTCGAGCACACGCAGCCCTCAGCCGAGACTCCTCACCCGACTTCTGAAACAGGCCCTAGTGTGCTGGGTCGGAAATTCGCTGACAATATGAGGCTAGAGCGTCGAGAATTTCTTCGGCGGTCTTAAGAGGTTGTCTTGCATCGGGCTATGGGACGCGAACCGGCCGTGTGGCGGTCGCCAGGTGGTCGTGCAGGGCCGCGTGGCGGAATTGGTAGATCGGGCCGACGGCACGCAGCAGTCCCAGGCGGTGGGCGTCGTCGAGGAAGTCCATGATTCTCCATGGCAGTTGTCGCCTGACGGATAGCCGAGCGACCGCGAAGACACATGCCAGCCATGCGTGATGGTTCCCCAGCACGAGCCCGCAAGCGAGCCCGATCACGAGCCCCAACGAGAGCCCGACCTTAACTCCGGTCAGGAAGAACATGGGGAGCCACGCCCAAACTCCGTCCGCGAGCCAAGACACGAGCGCGAACAAGAACCCGAACGCCAGCGCGAACGAGAGCCCGAAGGCGAGTGTTCGAACAAGAGTAAGTGCTCGATCGGCTCGCCAGCTGGTTCGGGGAGTGCTGCTCGAAGCAAGCGTGGGTTGCTCCACCCACTTAACCAGTCCGAACACGAGTCCGAACGTAAGCCAGGACACGAGCGCGACTCCGAGTCCTACCAGGAGTCCGAGCCCAACCCTGCCCAGGACCCCGAGCCCCACCCATAGGAGTCCGACCCCCGCTCCAATCCCTCCCAGGAGCCCGAACGCGAGCCCGAACGGGAGGTTACTTCTGATGGAGCGAACCAGTGGTAGAGCACGTCCGTTGAGGCGGACATCGGCATAACCAGGTCCTTGGTTAGTCCAGTCCCGTCCAGCTATGAGACCGATCACAACCCCATCCGCGAGTCCGAACACGATTGCGGCTTGGAGCTCAGCCGTGAGGCCAGCCCTCAGCGAGGCCATGAGAACCACCCCGGCCGTCAGCCCGAGTGCGAGCGCGCGAATGAGCCGGAGGCGAGGGACGGTGCCGGCGATGCGCCACCAGGCGATGTCGCGGGTCGTAGCCGGGGGGAAGGCGCGGGCCAGGTAGGTCAGGTGCCGTCGGGTGGTGTTGGGGTTGAGCTGGTGGCGGGGCCGGACGTGGTCGGCGGGGTCGGTGCTGGGCGGGCGGGCCTGGATCAGGGCGGGGATGAGCCGGTCGAGGAGGTGGGTGCGTAGCGCGTCGGCGTCATCGCCCAGGGGGCTGGTCAACGGGGCGGGGTCGGCTCCGGAGGCCAAGTAGACGGTGCGGATCAGCCACAAGCCCAGCGGAGTGGCGGCCAGCCGGGTTAAGCCGGGGACGGCGCCAGATCGCAGGGCGGCCAGGATCTGGGCCCAGGCATCTGACGGGGAGGCAGGCAGACAGGCGATCAGGTAGTCCGCGGCGGCCTGCGGGGTGACGGGCTTGGGGACGATGACCGCGGCCGCGGTCAATGGTCGGCCGGTCTCGCGGACAGCGGTGGTGAACTCGGCGCGGCGGCTGGTGATGATGAGCTGGTCGCGGGCGGTCAGCGAGGCGTTGAGCGCGGCGATCACCTGGGCGCGCGCGGGTGCGGGGATTTCGTCTAGACCGTCCAGGACGGGCAGAACGTGGCCGCCCTCGACCAGTGCGGCCGCGGCGCCGGGCCCGAGCTGCGGGGCGGCCAGCGCCGGATAGTCCTGAACCAGGCGGACGGCGAGCCAGTCCTGCAGCCGGGGATGGGCGCCTGTGTCCCAGCCGGAGACCGGCAGCAGCACCGGCACCGGCACGATCTCCCCCTCGCCGCCGGCGGTCTGATCGGCCGTGCGGGTGGTCAGCAACTGCAGCAGCAGCTGGACCGCCAGGGTCGTCTTGCCCATGCCCGCGCCGCCGGTGATGACCAGCCGCCGCCGCTTCAGGCTGCGGAAGGTGTGCGCTAAGTCGGCGATCTCGTCGCTGCGGCCGGTGAACGTCAGCTGCGCCTTGGCGGTGATCAGGCGGGGCTGGCTCATCACTGTCCCGTCGGCGATGAGCTGCCAATGCACCGGGATCGGCTCGGGGTCGTCCAACAGCCGATGGCGAGCTTCGGTGCGCCACTGCCGCTCCACGAGTCCGGCCAGCACCTGCGCGGCGGCGGCAGCAACATCGACGACCGCAGTGGCGATCGTCGACGTGGAACGCAGGGCCCAGATCGCCACCGGGGTGGCCAGGGCGATGGCGGCCAACGCCACGGCGGCGACGTCGGCGCGGTTGACCTCGGCGTCCGACTTCAACGCGCGCCAGACCACGATCACCACGGTGACAGCTGCCAGGACGGCCAGCACGGCGACGAGGATCCGCCAGCCGGCCTTGCGTTTGTTCACGCCGCTATCGTCACCTTTGCCACGCGATCTGGCAGTAGCTGCTGACGAAATCGTGACGGGTTGGTCGCTCCTATCAAGGGCTGTCGTACTGGTTGATTGTGCCGGTGACGAGCAGCAGCGTTTGTCGGTCAGTTTGGACAGCGCTCAGCGTTGGTGCGGGTTGGAAATGTCGATGAGAGCTAACAGCGCCCGGCGGCCACAGGCGCAGGCTCGGTTGGGCGGATCCTTCGCCATCCACGATCATTTCAGCGCCGAGGGTGGTCGCGGGCCTCGAAGATGAGGATGAGCGCGTCGTTCAGGATGCGGACCCCTTCATTCCGGGCGAGTGAGCGCTCTCGATGGGGAGAGGCCGTAGGGCGCGATTCATAACAGCGACGCGCCGGGAAAGTCGGGCGCTGTGAGGATCGTCCATCCGTGGGCGGGCACGAGATAGGGATCTTCCGGTTGCCCGCCTTCCGAGGTCTCGGCGACGGTGAGCCCGGCCGGGTCCACCGGGAACCGGTATGGCTCCGTGCCCACGTTGAGCAGCGTGACGAACCTGCCGTCGCCACCATCGGCTTCGAGCGCGACGGCCGTGTTCGTCAGATGGTGCACGGCGGTGCGGGCCCGTACCAGCCACGGGTGGCGGCGCCGCAGCCCGATCAGGCGCTGGTGCAGCCGATACACCGGCCACCCTGCAGGATCCAGCTCGCCCGGACCGGCCGGGAAGGCGGGCCGGATCTCGTCGTCGCCGCCCTGTCGCTCCTCCTTCGCCCCGCGGATGGCCTGCTCGTCGCCGTAGTAGACACTGGGCAGCCCGCCCACCGTGAACAGCACGGCGAGCGCGTGACTGAGATGTCGCTCGTCGTCGAGCCGGGTGGCCAGCCTGGTCACGTCGTGGTTGCCGGCGAACGTGAGCGGTAGGAAGGAGTCGAGCATGGCGTTGTGCCGGTCCAGGGCCCAGGCGAGCTCGAAGAAGTTGCGGTCGTTCAGCGAGCTCCAGATCGCCTTCCACAGCTCATACTGGGTGACGGCGTCCAGTCCGCTCTCGGTGACGTAGCCCGCGTAGTCGCCGTGGATCATCTCGCCGGCGATCCAGGCGTCGGGGTGAAGCGGACGCAGTTGCGCCAGCGCCTTGTTCCAGAAGGCAGCCGGCATCGCGTACGCGGCGTCCAGCCGCCACCCCGACGCACCCCGGCTCAGCCAGTGGTCCATGACTCGTACGACATGGTCGAGCACGTCCGGGTGGTCGTGATTGAGTGTCACGAGCCCGTGGTGGCCTTCGAACGTGCGGTGGCCGGACCCCTCGGGCACGAACCAGTGCGCGTAGCGCGGATCGCCGAACTTCGGGTGGCCCCGGCCCACGTGGTTGAACACGCCGTCCAGAACGATCCGCAGGCCGCGGTCGCGGGCGGCGCACACCAGGTGGTCGAAGTCCTTGTCGTCGCCCAGCCGGGCATCGATGCTGAAGTGGTCCAGCGTGTCGTATCCGTGCGTCTCAGAGGCGAAGATCGGGCCCAGCAGCAGGTCTGAGCAGCCCAGCTCGATGGCGTAGTCCAGCCACGGCTCTAGCCGCCGCAGGCGGTGGCGCACCGGGGCGCCGGGCGGCAGGCTC
>NZ_JBFAMX010000790.1:0-3977 GCF_040659615.1 Nonomuraea sp. NPDC049784 | reverse complement strand
GATCCGCACCCACGCCTTGTCGGTCAGCTCACCACGTCGCACCACGATCGACCATTCAAGCGTGCATGTTGATCATTTGTCAGACACTCCCTAGCGCGGCTGAAGGATGAGGTGGCACTGGTGTGCGGGCACGCTCGACATCGCCCTGTGCGGTGCCATAACTCGTACACGGCATCTGACCTGGTCTTCTATGCTCAGCGCTCGTGTTTCTATCTACGCCTCCTGTACCTGCTGATGGTCCGGTTGTTCGGCTGGTTGAGCCTCCTCGTGCGAAGCGATGCCTCCAAGGATGTGGAGATTTTGGTGCTGCGTCATGGCCTGCCAGTAAGGATCTTGTTATCCGGTATGTGCTGCGCTTCTGACCGATCAGAACCCAAATTCTGCCCGGTCCCCGAACGTGCATCGCCGCAGGTCAACGCCCCCCGATGGCAGCGTGTGAGCCAATGCGGCCAGGGTGGGCTCCTCTCCGTCCCCAGCCGAAACCGCGCTCTGGCTGCTCGACACACGCACCCTGCGTGACCTGAGGACGACGGCCCCGGGATGTACCTCATTGCAGCACTCTTACCGACAAGCCGGCTTGGAGCTCTCATCGTGACCGTTCTCGGCGTGACGGGCACCTCATCGCGCTCTTTGACGCTCCAGCTCGGGGGCTCGAACCGGATCGCCGATGGCTCTATGCCGTTGTCACGGACATCCTGCAAGAGGGCCTTGATGGTTTCATCCACATACGCCTCAAAGGACTGCTCCTCGCGCCGCAGAGAGGCTGCCGAGTTTGACTGAGATAGCATGACCACGAAGCGTAGTCACATCGACACGTCGCGGTGCCGCGACGCGCCCTTAACGACCCGAGGTGCTCTCCGCATGCCTGGTTCTTCTTTGAGCCCGGGCTGAGCTCGGTCAACTTGGCCTACGTGAAAGAAGAGATCATCATCCTCTGACCTGCTGGAAGGGTCCTAGAACCCTAGATAACGATGGGCCAGGGTGTCCCGCGAAGCCGGAATCAGCCGCTGTGGTGGACGCTTCGGCGGCCCTGGCGGCCACTGAACTACACGGCGGCCCGGGCCATGTTCAACCGCGCCAACGAGATCCTGGGGTCCAACTGGAGCCTGCATGATCTCCGGCATACGGCGTCCTTCCGCATGGCCAACGATCCGGACATGTCGCTGGTCTACGTCCAACACATCCTTGCGCACAGGCAGTTGACCGCGACCCAGAAGTACTTGACCCCCTCCCGGGACGAGGTCATCGCGGCCGGGATCGCCCACCACGCCCGCCAAGAGCAGCGGCGCAACACCCCGTCGGTCAGCCCGCCGGCACCGGCCTACAACCAGGAGGCCCTGGACGTCCTGTTCGGGCGGAGGCCCAGGTGACGATCACCACTGGTCCTCTCCTCGCCCCGTCGGTCCGGGCCGTCAGGAGTCTGGCTGGCGGAGAGATCGAGACTTACCTGCAGATGTTTCCGCCACGGAGCCCGGGAACCGACTGGGCCACCACCAGATCCTCCCATGAGGAGGTTCTCCACAGAATGGATCAGCCGCCGTTCAAGAACGGCAAGGACTCCACCCACTTGATGCGGATGGTCGGTGCGCGTCTGCTGCTGCGCTGGCTGGAGACCTTCGAGGGCGAGACCTGGCAGCAACGCTGGAACGCCAGCCCGGGTGCCACCACCTCGATCGGCTGGACTGAGGCTCCCCTTGCCTGGGGAACCGCCCACGGCAGGAAGCCGCAGAGAGCAGGTCTCGGGTCCGGACTGCTGGCACTGGTCTGCGCCGATGTCATCCGCCTCAGCATGGCGTGGCTGGCCAGCAGTTTGTCGCCCCACCTACGTGGGGCCATCGAAACCGCCCGCGATCCTAAGGGATTCACTGACCTGCGTAACGCCCGTATGCCCGGGCAACCGGACCAACGGCGCACCTCGAAGGCACTCAACGCCCTTGCCCGGATCCTCGCGGCGAAAGGCGGCGGCATTGACGACATTGTCGTCGGCGATGTCCTCGAGCTGCTGTTGGCGGCCACGCCAACCTTCACGAGGCACGCCCGACTCGGCTACGCCCTGCTGCAGAGCCGTGGCCGATTTCCCCCAGATGCACCCAAAACGCTGCGAAGCATCGAAAAGCGCGCCGGACAGGCGAGCCCCGCCCAACTCGTCGACAGATTCGACCTGAAGTGCAAGCCGATTCGCGACCTGCTTGTCAGCTACCTGACTGAACGCCAGCCCTCAATCGACTACGTCACGTTGATGCAGCTGTCCAGGAACCTGGTCGGCTACTTCTGGGCCGACCTGGAGAGGCACCACCCAGGGATCGACAGCCTTCACCTGGCCCCGGAGGTGCGAGACGCCTGGAAGGCCAGGATCGCCGTCAAGACCGTCAAGCACCGCATGCCAAATGGCGCAGTCGCCACGACAACGGAGCCCCGCATAGCAGCCTTGATGATCAGAATGGCGGTGCGGGGGTTCTACCTGGACATCGCCCAATGGGCTTTGGACGAGCCCGAGCGTTGGGGGCCGTGGGCCGCCCCGAGCCCAGTGACCGAAGCTGATTGCTCCGCCAAGAAGGCCGAGCAGGAGGTCCGCGCCAGATCCGACGCCCGCACCCGGGAGAGGTTGCCCGTGCTGCCCGCGCTGGTCCAGGCAGCTGCCCGCCGGCTTAAAGAAGCCCGGGAGCGACTGCAGGCATTGGAGGCGGCTAACCTTGGAGCCACCATCACGGTGCTCGGTGAGAGCTTCACCCTGCCCCGATTCACTGACCGCGCTGGCGGAAAACCTTCAACAGTTGTGGACGCCACAGGAACGCAGCGCGACCTCCGAACAGAGGAAAAGCTGGCCTTCTACGGCTGGGCGACTGTGGAGATCCTCAGGCATACCGGGATGCGCATCGAAGAGCTCAAGGAGCTCGGCCACCACAGCATCATCAGCTACAAGCTGCCAACCACTGGAGAGGTGATACCGCTCCTGCAGATCGCGCCGTCCAAGTCGAATCAAGAGCGCCTCCTGCTGGTCAGCCCCGAGCTTGCCGACGTTCTCAGTGCCGTGATCAGCCGTGTTCGCGGGCATGACGGCAGGGTGCCGAGCATCCCGTCCTACGACCTGCACGAGAAGGTGTGGAACCCTCCCATGCCGTTGCTCTACCAGTGGTCTGTGGGCGGTGAGAACAGGGCAATCTCCATTGCTACGATCCGCCAGTCGCTCAATATGCTGCTGGCGGATACCGGCATCATCGACGCCAGCGGACAGCCCCTGACCTTCCAGCCGCACGACTTCCGCAGAATCTTCATCACCGACGCCATCCTCAACGGCCTGCCGCCGCACATCGCCCAGGTCATCGCAGGTCACACCAACATCAACACCACGATGGGCTACGCGGCGATCTACCCCGCAGACGCCGTCGAAGCCCACCGCGCCTTCATCGCCCGGCGCCGCGGCCTTCGACCTGCCGATGAGTACCGGGCAGTGACCGATGAGGAGTGGCAAGAGTTCCTCGGACACTTCGAGAGGCGCCAGCTGGCCCTGGGGCAGTGCGGCCGAGCATACGGAAGCAGCTGTGTCCACGAGCACGCCTGTGTTCGATGCCCGGTACTGATCGTGGGGCCAGGCGAACGGCCTCGCCTGGAAGAGATCCGCGAGAATCTCCACGCCCGAATCGCCGAAGCCGAACGCGAAGGATGGCTGGGCGACGTCGAGCAACTGACCGTCAGCCTCGCCGCTGCCGAGGACAAGATCAACCAGATTGACGCCAAGGAGCGACGGAAAAACTCACCGGTGTTCGTCGGTATGCCACCGATCAGTCAACTCGTAGTTCGGGATGCTGAGAACAGGGACAAGACGGACTAACTACAACGCAACCGGGAGGTGAGCGGACCCCTGCGCGGTAGTTCAGAGAAGGCAAGTACTTCAAGTAGTGTGAGCGGCTACTTGACGCACAGTATCTGGGGGTCCGTACGACATGTTGGGCAGGTCGGGTACGGCGGAGCGGCAC
>NZ_JBFAMX010000789.1:0-3996 GCF_040659615.1 Nonomuraea sp. NPDC049784 | reverse complement strand
CCGCGGGCACCTGCTGGAACCGCGGGGTGGCCGGCGTGCGCAGGCACGGCCCGAGGAACGAGACAGGGCGCGTGTCTCTCGCCTCGCGCGTATGGAGCCTGGCCTCCAGGGCTTGCAGGTTGCGTTCGGCTGTTTCGAGGGCCTCCAGGCGGGCCGACAGATAGCCCGCCACGCCGGGAACAAAGGCCGACAACACGACGACACAGGCCAGCGTGAAGGTCATCTGCTTGGACATGCCCATCACAGCCCCCTTGCTCGCGTAGCAGCAAAGCGACTGGTATATGCCCTGCCACCTGCGCAGACACGCTGACTGTGACCAGTAATGGACGTGGGGTTACCGAATTTGTGACTGACCGGCGATGCGCATTGACCGGGCAAAGGGCCGAGCGGCTCGGTAGTCTCGCGGTGTGGCGCATGTGACCCGTGAGCACCTTGATCGTCTGCTTGAGCAGGCCCTATTGGCCGACGACCACAGTTCCCTGGCCAGTCGGCTATACGACGTCGCGCTCGGCTATTCGTCCGGCGACGTCTCCCGGGCGTCCATCCTGGTCCTCGCCGCCGAGGAGTGGCGGGCGGACGGCCAGCCGGAGCGCGCTATGGAGTGCTTCCAGCTCGCGGTCGAGGATGGTGGCGAGGCGGGTTTCGACCCGCGTGCAGGCATCGCCGACACGCTCTTCGAGCTCGACAGGCCCGATGAGGCCAGGGAGGTCATCGAGACGATACGCGCGGAGGGCGGCGTCTCCACGGCGACCGCTCACACGATCGCCGAGACGCTGGTCGCCTACGGGGACCTCCAGGGAGGGCTCGAATGGGCCACCCAGGCGGTCCTGGGATGCGACGAGAACGATCCGGAGCAGGTGGCGGTCCTACGTACCCGCTACCGGATCCGGGTCGACCTCGGGCTCCCTGAGGACGAACTGGACGAGCTCGTCCACTGACCCGCCCGCCCGGGACGGCCTCCTGACCTGAGGTCGCCTCTCAGGGCAGCCGCGTCTCGGAAGGGCCTCCTGGTCCGGGGCGCGCCTCACGGTCGCCGGGCCTCGGGGCCGGACGCGTCTGCGGAGCGCACTGCCTCACGGCCGCCCGCTGTCACGGCGGGTCGGCTGCCTGGGCGGCGCCGTCCCACGTGGGGCGTGTCGTGCGTGCCGTCCATCGCAAGGCGAGCAACGGCCGCGTCCCGGATGGCGCGCGTACGTCGACGGGCGTGCGCGTGGGTCGTGTGCGTATGCGGCGGGTCGTGCGCATGTGCGGCGGGTCGTGTGCGTGTGCGGCGGCGACTTGCCGTGCGGTGGCCGTCGGCGTGCGGTGGCGGGGGCGGTGGTGCGGTGAGCACGGCGCATTCGCCGACCATGCGCTCGGTGTACATGCGGCGGGGATGGCGCGGGTGTGGGATGTCAGGGGCGAAGAGGCCGCGACCACTGGCGGTCGCGGCCTCTTCGGTTAGGGGATGCCGGGCGCGGCAGGCACGGTCCGCGCCCGGACAAGGTGGCTCAGCGCAGCGCCAGCTCCGGCACCAGCCCCGAGAAGCCCGCCATCGTGGTCTGGCCGCCCGTCAGCAGCGAGGTGTCCTCGATGCTCTCCACCGTCTTGGGCAGCAGGACGTCGACCACCTCGGCACCGACCTCCTCCACCGGCCGCTTCAGAGTCGTCGCCGACTCGATGCCGGAGCCCGCGAAGCGGTTGCGGTAGGGGGTGTGCCCGAGGGACAGTTCGGGCAGCTTGACCCCCAGCGGCCTCGGCGGCACCTCGGGGAGGGCGGGCAGCGCGGGGATCCCCGCCATGGTGGACAGATCCTGCATCCCCACCGATCCGGGCACCTTGGGGAACAGCGCCGGGGACGGCATGCCCCAAGTCGCCGCCACCCCGCCCATGTCGGCCGCGCCCAGCACCTCGCGCGCGGTCGCCAGGCCGGTCAGGCCGAGCTGCGTGGCCATCCGCCCGGCCGCCATGGCCAGCTTGTCGCTCTCGTCGGTGACCGTCCCGCCGCCGCCGAGCGCGTCGTCGTTCACCGCGTGCTCGCCGCAGTACGAGGCGATCGCCTGGGACGACAGCTGCGCACGCTCGGCCTTGCAGGAGTCCGCCGCCGAGGGGCCCACGGCCAGCCAGGTGACGCCGGCGGTCAGCGTGGCCACCGCGAGGATGCTCCGGATCTTCTGAGATGACACTTCAGGTCCCCTGATCGAGTTCGGTGATCTGACGAACGCTGAACGTAGTCACACCACCGGCCGCGAGAGTGCGGCTTGTCCGAAGAGTGGACCGGACCTTACCGAAGACCAGCAGGGATGACCGAGCCATGACACGCCAGGAGCCCGGAGACCCCATGGGTCCCGGGCTCCCGATACGTGGTCAGGCGCGCTGGACGAGGAGCTCGTCGTCCCCGAGATCGACCTTGACCTTGTCGCCGTCCACGACCTGCCCAGACAGCACCGCCTTGGCCAGTTTGTCGCCGATGGCGGACTGGACCAGGCGGCGCAGCGGGCGGGCGCCGTACAGCGGGTCGTAGCCCGTCAACGCCAGCCACTCGCGGGCCGCGGCCGTGACCTCCAGCGTCAGCCTGCGGTCGGCCAGGCGCCGCGCCAGCCGGTCGACCTGCAGGTCGACGATCTGTGCCAGCTCCTCCGTGCCCAGGGCGTCGAAGAGGATCACCTCGTCGAGCCGGTTGAGGAACTCCGGCTTGAACGAGCTCCGCACCGCTGCCATGACGGCGTCCCGCTTGGCGCCGTTCTCCAGCTTGGGGTCGATGAGGAACTGCGAGCCGATGTTGGAGGTGAGGATCAGGATCGTGTTGCGGAAGTCGACCGTGCGCCCCTGCCCGTCGGTCAGCCGCCCGTCGTCGAGCACCTGGAGGAGGATGTCGAAGACCTCGGGGTGGGCCTTCTCCACCTCGTCCAGCAGCACGACCGTGTACGGGCGCCGCCTGACGGCCTCGGTGAGCTGGCCGCCCTCCTCGTAGCCGATGTAGCCGGGAGGCGCGCCGACGAGCCTGGCCACGCTGTGCTTCTCGGAGTATTCGCTCATGTCGATCCGGGTCATCGCCCGCTCGTCGTCGAACAGGAACTCCGCCAGCGCCTTGGCCAGCTCGGTCTTGCCCACACCCGTGGGCCCGAGGAAGAGGAACGAGCCCGTCGGCCGGTCGATGTCGGCGATGCCGGCCCGGCTCCGGCGTACGGCGTCGGAGACGGCCTGTACGGCCTGCTGCTGCCCTATCAGCCGCTTGCCCAGCTCCTGCTCCATGCGCAGCAGCTTGGCCGTCTCAGCCTCCAGGAGGCGCCCGGCGGGGATGCCGGTCCACGACGAGATCACCTCGGCGATGTCGTCGGCGCCGACCTCCTCCTTGACCATGGCGTTGTCCGGCGGCGCGGCGTCGGAAGCGACCTTCAGCGCCTGCTCCAGCCGGGGCACGTCGGCGTACATGAGCCTGGACGCGGTCTCGAAGTCGCCGTCGCGCTGAGCCCGCTCGGCGGCGCCGCGCGCCTCGTCGAGCTGCTTCTTCAGCTCGCCGACCTTGTTGAGGCCGGCCTTCTCGTGCTCCCAGCGGCCGACGAGGGCGTTGAGCTCCTCCTGGCGGTCGGCCAGCTCCTGGCGGAGGCGTTCGAGCCGCTGGACGGAGGCCTCGTCGGTCTCCTTGGACAGGGCCAGCTCCTCCATCTTCAGCCGGTCGACGCTGCGCTGGAGCTGGTCGATCTCCACGGGACGGGAGTCGATCTCCATGCGCAGCCGCGAGGCGGCCTCGTCGACCAGGTCGATGGCCTTGTCGGGGAGGAAGCGGTTGGTGATGTAGCGGTCGGACAGCGCGGCGGCGGCCACCAGCGCGCTGTCGGCGATCTGCACCTGGTGGTGGGCCTCATAGCGGCTCTTCAGCCCGCGCAGGATCGCGATGGTGTCCTCGACCGTGGGTTCACCCACGTAGACCTGCTGGAAGCGCCGCTCGAGCGCCGGGTCCTTCTCGATGCGCTCGCGGTATTCGTCGAGCGTGGTCGCGCCGATCATGCGCAG
>NZ_JBFAMX010000788.1:0-3998 GCF_040659615.1 Nonomuraea sp. NPDC049784 | reverse complement strand
TCGAACGGCGCCACCGCATCAGCCGCCACCAACTCCTCAGCCCGCGAAAACCCCTCCGGGTCACCACTGAGGTCCACGACCTCCAGCCCGAACCCGCCTGGCGGGTCGACAACCTGGTAGGCCACGCCGCCGGTCGGGACCAGGCGGGTGCGCAGCACCTCGTGCCGGTCCACGATCGCGCCCAGCGCAGCGCCCAGTGCCACCTCGTCGAGGGGGCCGGTCAGGCGCAGGGCGAGCGGCACGTTGTACTCGGTCGACTCCGGGGCCATCTGAGTGAGGAACCACAGGCGCTGCTGCGCGAACGACAGCGGCAGCAGCCGGTCACGGCCGACGGGAACGATGGGCGGGACCCGCGTACGGCCGGCTGAGCCGTCGACCAGCTCGGCCAGCTCGGCAACCGACGGGTGGGCGAAGAGGGCGCCCAGCGGCACCTCGACGTCGAACACCGCCCGCACCTGGGACACCGCCTGGGTGGCCAGCAGCGAGTGGCCCCCCAGCTCGAAAAAGCTGTCGCCGACCCCGACCCGCTCCAGCCCGAGGACCTGCGCCCAGATCCCGGCCAGGACCTCCTCCGTCGCGGTCCGGGGGGCCACGAAATCGGCCGCGAGGTCCGGCCTGCTGCTGTCGGGAGCGGGCAGCGCCGCCCGGTCGATCTTCCCGCTCGGGCTCAGCGGCAGCGCGGCCAGTTCGACGAAGACCGAGGGCACCAGGTAGTCGGGCAGACCGGCGAGCAGGAACCCTCGCAGCTCACCGGCCGAGGGGATGCCGTCCGCGACGTCCTCGGCGACGAGGTAACCCACCAAACGCCGGTCCCCGCCGTCCTCGTGGGCCACGACGGCCGCCGCCGCGATCTCGGGGTGCGCTACCAGCGCGGCTTCGACCTCACCGGGTTCGACCCGGTAACCCCGGACCTTCACCTGCTCGTCAACGCGGCCCAGGAACTCCAACTGCCCATCCGCCCGCCACCGCACACGATCCCCGGTCCGGTACAGCCGCGAGCCCTCACCACCGAACGGATCCGCCAGGAAACGCTCGGCCGTCAGCTCAGGCCGACCGCCATACCCACGAGCCAGGCCGCTCCCACCGACGAACAGCTCACCGGGGACCCCCACCGGGACCGGCCGAAGGTGCCGATCCAGCACATACACACGCGCGTTGGCGATCGGACCACCGATCGGCGGAGCCCCGGCATCGGCCACATCACACAACGCCATCGACGCACACACCGACGTCTCCGTCGGCCCGTACGCATTGAACAGCCGACGCCCACGCCCCCACACGCCGGCGAGTTCCGGGCTCAGCCGTTCCCCCGCTGTGAGCAGGGTGGTCACGGCGGACAACGCGCCGGGCTCGAGGACGCCCAGCAGGGACGGCGGCAGTGTCGCCACGCTGACTCGGGCCTGGGTGGTGAGCGCCACCAGCGCTGCCGGTTCGGACCGGGCCTCCGGGGTGGCGACGACCAGGGTCGCGCCGACGGCCAGCGCCATGAACACCTCGGAGACGGAGGCGTCGAAACTGAAGGGCGCGAACTGCAGCACCACGTCGCGCCCGGTGGTGCTCAGCACCCGGCGCTGCCCTTCGACAAGGTTGACCGCTCCGCCGTGGGTCACCTGGACACCCTTGGGGCGGCCCGTCGAGCCCGAGGTGTAGATCACGTATGCAAGCTGACCGGGGTGGACGGCGACAGCGGGCGCGTGCGAAGGGGCGGCCTCGATGCCCAGCACCGTCAGCGGGTCGTCCAGCACCATCACGCGGGCCCGCCGTACAGCGAGGACGTCGAGGGAGTCGGCGGTGCCCAGCAGAACGGACGCCCTGCTGTCAGCCAGCATGTACGAGAGCCGCTCGGCGGGGTAGTCGGGATCCAGCGGCAGGTAAGCCCCGCCGGCCCTCAGCACGGCGAGCAGCGCGACGACCATGTCCAGGCCACGCGGCAGGCACAGGGCGACCACGGTTTCCGCCCCCACCCCCGAGTCGCGCAGGTAGTGCGCCAACCGGTTCGACCGCGCCGCCAGCTCGCCATAGGTCAGGGACTGGTCGCCGAAGACGACGGCGAGGTCGTCGTCCTGGCCGGCGATCAGCTCGTGCAGTCCGCCGACCGGCACGGGGGCCCCGGTGGCGTTCCACTCGGCGAGCGTCCGGTCGCGTTCGGCGGCGTCCATCACCGGCAGCTCCGAGAGCGGGAGCGCCGGGTCGGCCGCCACCGCGCCCAGCAGCACGACCAGCCGGTCCACCAGGCGCTCCACGGTCGCGCGGTCGAACAGGTCGGTGCTGTACTCGATGGACCCGGCCAGACTGTCGACGTTGCCGCCGAGTGTCACGGTGAGGTCGAATTGAGCCACCACCCTGCTCACGGAGGCAGGCTCCATCGAGAGCGCGCCCAGCTCCAGCGGCGTTCCGGTGTCCCAGTCGACACCGAACATCACCTGGAAGAGGGGGTGTCGGGAGCGGTGACGCTCTGGGGCGAGCGTGTCCACGAGTTGCTCGAACGGCACATCCTGGTGGGCGTAGGCGCCGAGTGCCGCGCTGCGAACGCGGCCCAGGACCTCGGTGAACGTGGGGTCGCCGGACAGGTCGGTGCGCAGGACCAGGGTGTTGACGAAGTAGCCGATGAGGTCTTCGGTCTCGGCCCGGTTGCGGTTGGCGATGGGGGTGCCGATCACGATGTCGTCCTGGTCGGCGTACTTGCCGAGGAGCACGGTGAAGGCAGCCAGCAACGTCATGAACATGGTCGAGCCGCTGTCGCGGGTGATCCGCTGTAGCCCGGCGGCAACCTGCTCGGGCACGTCGAAGCGCACCACTCCACCGTCCGAGGACCGTACGGCGGGGCGGGGCCTGTCGGTGGGCAGCTCCAGGGTCGGAGCCCCGGCCAGCCGCTCGCGCCAGTAGCCGAGCTGCTCCTCGAGCACCTCGCCCTGGAGCCACTCGCGCTGCCAGACCGAGAAGTCGGCGTACTGCACCGGCAACGGAGCCAGCGGCGACGGCTCACCCCGGGAGAACGCCTCGTACAGGGCGGTCAGCTCCCGGGTGAGCACCCCGGCCGACCACTCGTCGGAAACCACGTGGTGCATGCACAGGCTCAGCAGATGTTCTTCTGCCGCGAGCCGGATCAACCGGCCGCGCAGCAGGGGGCCGGTGGACAGGTCGAACGGCGTCACCGCGTCGGCGGCGACCAGTTCCTCGGCCTGCTCGGCACCCAGCTCGACGACCTGCAGCCCGAACCCGGACGGCGGGTCGATGACCTGGTGCGCCACCCCGTCGACGGCGACGAACCTGGTGCGCAGCACCTCATGCCGCTCCACGATCACATCCAGCGCCGCCCTCAGCGCCGGCACGTCCAGGAAACCACTCAGCCGCAACGCGAGGGGTGCGTTGTACTCCGATGAGCCCGGTTCCATCTGGTCCAGGAACCACAACCGCTGCTGCGCGAACGACAGCGGCAACGGTGTGTCCCTGGAGACTGGGAGGATCGGCGGGACCGGCACGCCCGGCGCGGAGACATCGACGACGGCGGCCATCTCGCCCACCGTGGGGTGGTCGAAGATCGCCGCGAGCGGGACGTCGACGTCGAAAGCGGCCCGCAGCCGGGAGATCACCTGGGTCGCCAGCAGCGAGTGCCCACCCAGGTCGAAGAAGTTCTCCGTGACTCCGACCCGTTCCACCCCAAGTACCTGCGCCCAGATACCAGCCAGGACTTCTTCACTCGGCGTGCGAGGAGCGACGAACTCACCGATGGGGGCTTCCGGAGCAGGCAGAGCAGTGCGGTCGAGCTTGCCGTGCCGGGTCACCGGCAGGGCCGACAGCTCCATGAATATCGACGGGACCATGTACTCGGGCAGGGTGTCTCGCAGGAACGCGCGCAACTCCGCGATCGGCGGCAGCTCTCCCACCAGGTAAGCGACCAGCCGCTCCAGCGGATCAGCAACCACCACGGCGGCGCTGACCGCAGGGTGCGCGTGCAGGGCGGCTTCGACCTCGCCGGGTTCGATCCGGTAACCGCG
>NZ_JBFAMX010000787.1:0-4006 GCF_040659615.1 Nonomuraea sp. NPDC049784 | reverse complement strand
GGTCCCCAACCCGCTCCCGCAGACACTTACCGCTTAACCTGCAGAAACAGGATCACGCGAAGATCGATTCATACACCACGTCCGTGGACGTGACCTGGGTCCCCGAACGCCTGATCACACAGCTATAGCGCCAGCCAGGCCCCCTCACCGCGCTGGAGATCGCCAACCAGTTCCCGACGCTGGGCATCTCGCTCGGCAACCAGCGGCCGCACGTGCCCGGCAAGATCCGCGAGTACCTACCTCTCCCCGCGCCGACGCAGCTAAGCGTGGTTTTTTCGGCGCCTACTACTGAAGGGCCCCTGAGGGGGCAACGCCCCGACGCCGAGTGCGCCCCGTGAGGGAAGCCCGTCAGAACAGCGTGTCGCGGACGCGCAGCGGCCGAATAGCCGGTGGGACCGAGCTGGGCGAGTTCACCTTCGATGTCGACCTCGATTGCGCCGAAGAAGTTGATGTTCTCGCTATGCGCCGGGGAGATGTGGGCCAGGACCTCGTCGTCGATGCGGCGTCCCGCCCTGCGCCCTCGATGAAGGGGAGGTCGTGGATCTGCTGCCAACGCTCGCGGGTGGTCTGTTCGCGGACGGCATAGGCACCCGAGCCGTCCCGGCACACGATCTGCACACCGGGATGGGCGCGTAGCCACCCTTCCATGACATCGGCGCTGCGGCCGGGCAGCACGTCGATCCGCTCGCCCATCTCGGCGCGTACCCGATGTTCAGCGCTTGAGCCGTCAGGCAGGCCGCGACCGAGACGTGAAAGTCGGCGAGCTTGCTCACCCCGCCGGCCACTGGGGTGAACGCGGCCTCGAACGCCGGAACCCGGCCCATCACCTCCAGTAGCAGCTCGGGCAGGTCTACCGAGGACTCGCTTGCGCAGGTCGATCAGGGACGGCGGCTCCGGAATGGCGGCCAGCTTGGCCACGTGCAGCCGCCGGGAGAACAGGTCGCGCGGCGGAACAGCCGGCGCGCCCGCTTCACCAACGGGCGGCTGGAGTACCACGACGACGCTCCGCGCCGGAGTAGCCCTTCCTGCCCCGATGGGCACCCGGACCGTCATCGGCGAGTTCACGACGACCGACGTCGTCACCGTCCCCAGCCACCTGTCTGTCCCTGAGGTGCGCACGTACATGACGGTCGACGCGGCCAAGGTGTCGGCTCCGGACACATCGACACTCTGAACGAGGAGTACCAGATCACGGTCCGGCCCGGATTGTCTGGTCATTTCACCTACAAGACGATTGATCCTGGCCTGATCGTCACCGCGTGGCAGGTCCCCGGGCTCTCCGATGGTGCGGTCGCCGCGACCTGCATGTGGCCGACCTGGATGCGCTGGACGGCAGCCCTGTGCTGGATATCAAGCCGTACTTAATCGAATTCGCGCCTACCGACCCGGTTCGGCAACCGGCCTGGGCGACCCGTCTCATGTGCGAGTACTACATGGCTTGATCAGGTTTGGCGGCGGCTGCGGTAGGCGGCGGTCTTGGCGCGAGCCGTACACGCCGTGCTGCAGTAGCGGCGTGAGGCGTTGCGGGTCAGGTCGATGTAGACCGCCTCGCACTGGTGCGCCTCACACTCCCCGAAGCGGTCTGGGCCGTAGCCGTCGACGATGAGGGCCAGCGCCGTGGTGAACTCGCCGCCCAGGGCCTCCACCTGGGTGCCGCCCGATCCGTGGAAGTGCAGGTGGAACGGC
Source organism: Nonomuraea sp. NPDC049784 (assembly GCF_040659615.1). Lineage (NCBI taxonomy): Bacteria > Bacillati > Actinomycetota > Actinomycetes > Streptosporangiales > Streptosporangiaceae > Nonomuraea > Nonomuraea sp. NPDC049784. Next base: position 2,320 of record NZ_JBFAMX010000787.1, on the reverse strand, counting down.
TGGCCGTCATCCTCGACCAGGTATGGCTGCGCGCCGTACCTGCGAATCATGGCGTTGATGCGGGCGGCCTGGTCCGCTGGACGCTCGGCCAGCAACACCTGCCGCAGCTCGGTGGCCAGCTCGGCCAGGTGCCGCCCCGCGTCCGGAACGGCGCACAGAACCGCACTCGCACGGTTGCCGAGTTGGGCAGCGAACGCCGTCACCAGTTCCTCGCCCGCCAGTGGCTGTACCGAGGCGCCGCCCCGCCAGTGCGCCGTGGCTAGATTGACCAACTCGGCAATCAGCGGAGCCTGCCGGGTTACGTTACAGGCTATCTCCACTTGACTGGTAACACCTTCCCGTGTGTCATAGGCATAATCCAGTTAGATGGTAACGGAGTCGCCATGTTCGCGCCCTATCGCCGCCTGCTCGCCCATTCAGGTGTCCCTCACCTGCTCGTCGCCGGTCTCATCGTCAAGCTGGGCACGCCCATACTCAGCTTCGCCCTGCTGCTGGCCGCTGTCGACCGGCTCGGCTCCTACGCCACCGCTGGGCTCGTGCTCACCGGCCACGCGCTGGCCCTGGCCCTATGCGCGCCGCTCGGTGGGCGCATCGCCGACCGGTACGGCCCGCGCCCGGCCCTGACCGGCTACTTGGCCGCCCACGCCCTCGCCTACGCCCTGCTCCTGCTCGCCCCGCCTGCCCTGATGATCGGCGCCGCGGTACTGCTGGGGGCCACCACCCCACCCGCCGGATCAGTCATCAGAGGAGCCTGGCCACGCCTCGTCCCCGCCGCCTCCCTGCCCGCCGCCTACGCGGTCGACAACGCCGTCAACGAGCTGATGTTTATCGCCGGCCCCCTGCTCGTGCCGGTCCTGTCCCTGGCCATTCCCGCCTACGGTGTGGTGGCAGCCGCGGGCGCCGCCGTCCTGCTCGGGACCGCGCTGCTCCTTACCTCCCCTGCGGTACGGCAGGCCGCACCCACCCCGCCGGGCAGGGTCCGCTTGGCCGGGCCGCTCACCCACCGGCGCACCCTCGTGCTGCTGACCATCGCCGCCTTCGGCACCTTCACCTTTGGCTGTCTGCGCATAGCCACGGTCGCCTCGGCCACCACCTTCGGCTCGGCCTCCTCTGCCGGCGTGCTGATGGGCCTGCTGTCGGCCGGCGCCCTCCTCGGTACCCTCGGGTACGGCGCGCGGGCCTGGCCCATCACCGGCGGGTGCCTGCTCGTCCTGCTCTCGCTCGCCGAGGCGGCCGTCCTCCTTGGCGGGGGCTGGGCGCCCGGCTTCGTGACGCTCGCCCTACTGATCACTCTGGTCGGGCTGGTGACTGGGCCGCGCGACGCGGTCGTGCCTGCCCTGCTCGCCGACCACGCCCCTGCTCGCTACCGCACCGAGGTCTTCGCCTGGCTCAACACCTTCATGTGGGGTGGCTACGGCCTGGGCACTGCCGTCGCCGGCCAGCTCACCGGCCCCCACGACACCGGTGCCACCGCCTTCGCCGCGGCCGCAACCGCAGCCGTAGCAGGTGCGATCCTGGCAGCCGGCACCAATCGGTTCGCCTCGCCCTTGCCGACACCCGCCGCGGTGCCGACCGAAGGTCCTACCCGTGAATCTGATCACGTAGCTGACACTAAGGGCCCGTGAACAAACCGATCGTCCGGGCACAGGTGACAGTTGGATCGCGCGAGCCGCCGTCCTGATGTGGAACTGACACACCCTGCAGATTCCCGCTGACGTCTCGGTGCAGGCGTTCTTCTCCCGAGCGTGGCCCCAGCCCCAAGGTGGCGCCGAGCAAACGGACACACCCGTGGTCGGGTTGGCATAAGAGCACTGAGCATCGGGAATTGCGGAAACACCAGCCGAGGAGCAGCGCGACGAAGCCGAGACGATCGCCGCAGACGCCATCGCCCAGCAAGAGGCGGAAGCCGAGCGCGCCGCCCGCGCTGAGGAGACGGCCGAGGCTATCGAGCGCGCCGAGCGAGATGCCGAACAGCGAGTCGCCGACGCCGAACGCGACCGCGACGAGAAGATCCAGCAGGCTCAGCAGGAGGCGGCCGAGCAGGCCGGCGCCGCTCGCGAGCAGGCTCAGCGGGATGTCGAGCGGGCCCGCGCCGCCGCCGACGAGAAGATCGCCGGCGTTCGGCACGAGACAGAACAGCAGGTCGAGGCGGCCAACGAGCTGGCCAGGCAGGCCTGCGAGCAGGCCGAGACGGACGTACGCGACGCCCAAGCCGAAGCCCAGCTCGCGTTGGGCGAAGCCGATCGAGCGCAGGACGCCGCAGACGCCGCCCGGCAAGAGGCCGAGGAGGTCAAGACGATGGCCGCCGCCGCGATCCGCG
>NZ_JBFAMX010000786.1:0-4013 GCF_040659615.1 Nonomuraea sp. NPDC049784 | reverse complement strand
CCGAGGGCCGGACGCTCAGGCAGGGCATCCGCCTGCACGTCATCTCCAGGGACACCGCCGAGCAGGCGTGGGCGCAGGCCCGCAGGCTGCTGGACGGGATCGATCAGCAGACGGTGGAGAAGGTGCAGGCGGGGCTGGCGCGCAGCGAGTCCGAGGGGCAGAAGCGCATGCTCGCCCTGCACGGCGGTCGCCGCGACGACCTGGAGATCTACCCGAACCTGTGGGCCGGCGTCGGGCTGGTGCGCGGCGGGGCGGGGACCGCCCTGGTCGGGAGCCACACCGAGGTGGCCGACCGCATCGAGGAGTACCACCGGCTGGGCATCACCGAGTTCATCCTGTCGGGGCATCCGCATGTCGAGGAGGCGTACTGGTTCGGGGAGGGCGTGCTGCCGATCCTGCGCGAGCGAGGGCTGTGGCGGCACCCCGCGGAGCCCGCCATCGCGGAACCCGCCTCGATCCCGTTCGCCTCGGCGGGAGCCCGATGACCGGCCTGAGCGTCGCGGAACTGAAAGCGCGGGCCGCCGAGCTGCTGCCCGCGCTGGCGGCGGGAGCGGCCGAGCGGGAGCGGCTTCGCGAGCTGCCGCACGCCCAGATCCGGGCGCTGGCCGCCGCCGGGCTGTTCACGTTCAGGATCCCCGCCGAGTACGGCGGGGCGGGCTCCACGGTGCAGGAGGTCTTCGCGTTCCTGATCGACCTGGCCGCCGCCGACTCCAACATCGCCCAGGCGGTACGCCCCAGCTTCGGCCGGGTCGAGCACCTGCTGTCGGCCTCCGAGGAGGAGCGGGAGCGGTGGTTCCCCCGGTACCTGGCCGGGGACGTGTTCGGCAACGCGGGCTGGGAGACCGGCGGGCCCAACGGGGCCGTACGCACGCGGATCAGCCCCGAGGGCCAGGTCACCGGCAGCAAGTACTACAGCACCGGCGCCCTCTTCGCCGACTGGATCGGCTCGGTGGCGGTGGACGACGACGGGGAGCGGGTGTTCTTCACGCTGCCGCGCGACCGGGAGGGCCTGGAGCTGCTGGACGACTTCGACGGCATCGGCCAGTGCCTGACCGCCAGCGGCACCACCCGGTTCAACGGCGTCACCGTGCACCCTTCGGAGGTCAGTAAGCGCTCGCACGAGACCGCGCGCTCCCCCTCCACGCCGTTCCTGCAGCTCTACCTGGCCGCCGTCGAGGCCGGGATCGCCCGCGACGCGCTCGGCGACGCGGTGGCCTTCGCCCGCGAGCGCGCCAGGCCCATCGAGCACAGCGGCGCCGGGCGTTCGGTCGACGACCCGTACGTGCGGCATGCCGTCGGGGAGATCTCGGCGCGCGCGTACGCGGCCGAGGCGGCCGTCCTGCGCGCGGCCGCCGCCATCGACCGGGCGTGGGCCGGTGACCTCGCCCCCGGCCTGCTCACGGCGGCGTCCGTGGAGGTGGCGCAGGCGCAGTTCTTCGCCGCCGAGTCGGCGTTGAAGGCGGGCGAGCTGCTGTTCGACGTGGGCGGCGGCACGGCGGTGGCGCGCCGGCACAACCTGGACCGGCACTGGCGCAACGCCAGGACCGTCGCCAACCACAACCCGAGAGCGTGGAAGGCCGCCGTCGTCGGCGCCCACGTGCTCAACGGCACGGAACCCCCGCTGAACGGCCTCTTCTGAACCTCGCGCCCCGCATCGAAAGGATTGATCACATGAGCCGCGTGCTCCTGGTGTCCGGCAGTCCGTCCGAGCACTCCCGCACCGCCCAGCTCCTCGACCACGTGGCCGAACTCGTCACAGGCGGCGTCTCCCTCCTCCGCCTGCGCGACCTGCCGGCCGAGCCGCTGCTGCTCGGCCACTCACACCATCCCGACCTGGCCGCGGCGGCGGAGTCCGTGGCCGCCGCCGACGTGATCGTCCTGGCCACACCCATCTACAAGGCCGCCTACACGGGGCTCGTCAAGGCGTTCCTGGACGGGCTGCCGCAGAAGGCGTTCGAGGACAAGACGGTGGTGCCCATCGCCACCGGAGGCACGCGGGCGCACCTGCTGGCGGTGGACTACGCGCTGCGGCCGGTGCTCAGCGTGCTGGGCGCGCGGCACGTGACGCGGGGGCTGTTCGTCCTCGACACGGAGATCGCGCCGCTGGCGGAGGAGCTGCGGCCCCGGCTCCGCGCCCTGGCCGACGAGGTGAACGCCGCCCCCCTGAGGACGGCCGCCTGAGCCCTCATTCCGATTGCGGGGTGAGGCCGTCCATGACGAGACCGAAGAGGTGGTCGCGCCGGGAGTCGAGGGACGGGGCCTGGTCGGTGATCCAGCTCAGGGCGTTGGCCAGCGCGAACAGGTCCGTCCCGTCGATGTCCTCGCGGATGCGCCCGTCCGCCTGCGCGCGTTCCAGCAGGCGGCCGGCCGCCGAGCGCATCGCCATGCAGGACGCGTGCAGCGGGGACCGCTCGTCCTGGATCGTGGCCATCATCGAACCCGCCAGCCCCCGGACGGCGCCCGCGCCCCCCATGAGCTCGCGCAGGAACTCCACCAGCGCCTCGTACGGCGAGCCGCTCTCCGCCAGCGCCTCCGCCCGTCCGGCCAGCCGGTCGAACCCATCCCGCAGCAGCTCCTCCAGCAGCGCCTCCCGCGTCGGGAAGTGCCGGTAGAGCGTCCCGAGCCCGACCTCGGCCCGGCGGGCGATGTCCCGTAGCGAGGCCTCGGTCCCCTGCTCCTGGACGACGGTCCGCGCCACGGCGAGAATGCGCTCCCGGTTGCGCCGCGCGTCCGCTCGCTGCTCTTTCGGCGATTCTCCCGACATGCGCGATCCTTTCCGTTGACAAGTGGAGCGGTGCTCCGATTATGATTCGGAACACTGCTCCGAATCCTATCGGGCCCTTTTCGTTGGGAGAAACCATGCCCGCTGTCATGCATGCCGTCCGCATCCACACGCGCGGCGGTCCGGAAGTCCTCACGTACGAGGAGGTGCCCCGTCCCGAGCCGGGACCCGGCGAGGTCCTGATCCGGGTCCACGCCGCCGGGATGAACCCGCCCGACTGGTACGCCCGCGGGGGCTTCGCCGACATCCCCGAGGACCTGCGTCCGCGGGTGCCCCTGCCGTACACGCCGGGCACCGACGTGTCGGGCGTCGTGGCCGCGCTCGGGCCCGGCGTCACCGAGTGGCAGGTGGGGGACGAGGTCTTCGGCCTGCTCCGCTTCCCCAGCATGGGAGCGAGGGCGTACGCCGAGTACACCACCTCGCCGGTCGGCGATCTCGCCAGGAAGCCCGGGTCCGTCGATCACGTGCACGCGGCGGGGGTGCCGATGGCGGGGCTTACCGCGTACCAGTTCCTCTTCGACTACATCGGGCTCGAACCGGGCAGCCGGGTTCTCGTGAACGGCGCGGCCGGCGGCATCGGCCACTTCGCCGTGCAGCTCGCCAAAGGGGCCGGCTGCCACGTCATCGGCGTCGCCTCCGGGCGTCATGAGGCGTTCCTGAAGGAGCTGGGGGTGGACGAGTTCATCGACTACACGCGGGTGGCCCCCGAGGAGGTGGTGGGGGACGTGGACTACCTGCTCGACACGGTCGGCAGGCAGCAGGGGTACCGGTTGCTGCCCACGATCAGGAACGGCGGCGTGTACAGCCCCTGCTTCCTCGTGGACTTCGGGGACGAGGAGTTGGCGAAGCGGGGCATCGTCAAGCGCGGGGGCCAGGTGCGCTCCGATGGGGCGCACCTGGCGGAGCTCGCCGGGCTGATGGAGGACGGCCGCCTCCGGGTCGGGATCGACTCCGTCTTCCCGTTGCGGGAGGCCGCCAAGGCCCACGAACGGGCCGAGCGGGGGCACATTCAGGGCAAGATCGTGCTCCAGGTCGTGGCCTAGCAGCCGGGGTTCGGGGGCGTCAGGCAGCCAGGCGGCCCGGTCAGCCGGGAGGCGGGGCGTCAGGCCGCGGAGCGGAGGCGGGCGCCGGCCGTCTGTCCCAGGAGGGTCCTGGCCAGGGCGTCCGTGTGGCGGAAGAGCGGGGCGTCGGCGCCGGGCCGCGCGAAACCCGCCGTTCCGCGGCCGCCCAC
>NZ_JBFAMX010000785.1:0-4022 GCF_040659615.1 Nonomuraea sp. NPDC049784 | reverse complement strand
AAAACCCTCCCGCTAGCCCGTGTGTGGGGGGCGCCCCCCGCGCCCCGCCCCCGCGCGCCGGCCCCCGGCACCCCCGCCTGCACGCCCCCGCGCCCGCCCCGGGCCCCCACGACCAGCCTGCACCTGGTCGACTCGAGCCGTCCCGACCCGTGGAACCCCGAGGCGTCCCAGCGGGAGCTGATGGTCTCGCTCTGGTACCCGGCGAAGAGGGCTGTCGGGCGGCCGGCTCCGTACGTGACGCCCCAGGAGTCCGCCGCCATCCTCAAGGACTTCCCGAACGTCTCCCCGGACGCGCTCACCAAGACCAGGACGTACGCCAGGCTCGACGCCCCCATGAGTCCGGGCAGGCACCCCTTGGTCGTCATGTCGCCGGGCTTCTCCTTCCCGCGCGCCACCCTGACCTCGCTGGCCGAGGAGCTGGCGAGCAGGGGATACCTGGTGGCGGCGGTGGAGCACACGTACGAGTCGGTCGCGACCACGTTCCCCGACGGCCGGACCGCCACCTGCCTGGCCTGCGTGAAGGGCCAGGACAACGCCAAGGTGGCCGCGGGGCGGGTCAAGGACGTGCGGTTCGTGCTGGGCGAGCTGGTCAAGGGCCGGTGGGGCAAGGTGATCGACCGGTCGAGGATCGCCATGGTGGGCCACTCCATGGGCGGGTATGCCACCGCCCAGACCATGCTCGCCGACACCCGGATCAAGGCCGGCGTCAACCTGGACGGAACGTTCGCACAGGACGAGCCGCTCGACCGGCCGTTCATGCTGGTCGGGGCGCCGGGGCACGCGCCCGGCTACGGCTCGTGGGACAGGGCCTGGACCAACCTGAGGGGCTGGAAGCGCTGGATCACGGTGGCGGGGACCGACCACTCGGCGTTCGTCGACTACGCCGTGCTCCGGCCGCAGCTCGGCCTCCCCTCGCAGGAGCTGGATGGCGCGCGGGCGCTGCGGATCACCCGGGCTCGCCTGGTCAGCTTCCTCGACCGGCACCTGCTCGGTAAGCGGACCCCGATTGAGGACTATCCCGAGGTCACCGATCACACCCGGAACGCGTCGGCGTTCTCCGAGGCCCACTGAGCGAAACTGCGCGCGTCCCTGCCGGTGACCTCGCGCACGGTCGGGACCACCGTGTAGCCGACCTCCGGGGTGCTGCCCAGGGCGTGGACGAGGAACTCGATGGTCTGCTCGCCCATGCCGTCGGCGGCCCACTTGGCCCGCGCCTCGTCCACGGTCAGCTCCACGTACTCGACGGGCCTGTCGATCGACGCCCCCAGGATCTCGACCTTCTGCCTGAGCGTGATCGCCTCGGGGCCCGTCAACACGTACGTCTTGCCGCCGTGGCCACCCTCGACCAGCACCGTCGCGGCCACGGCGGCGATGTCGCGCTCGTGCACCAGGGCGCTCAGCCGGTCGCCGAACGGCTCCTTGATGACGCCTTCCGTCTTCACCGTGTGGGCCCACCAGCGCAGCGTGTTGGACATGAACTCGACCGGGTGGAGGAGCGTCCACTCCACGTCGGTCGCGGCCAGCGCCTGCTCCAGCGGGCCGTCCTCCCGGCCGCCCAGCACGGTGACCCGCCGCACACCCGCCTCGACGGCCAGTTCGACGAGCGCGGCCCCGTCCGGCAGGGCCGCGTAGTCGTCGCCCGCGAAGTTGATGAAGTGCACGCCGGTGACGCCCTCGAAGGCGTCCTTCAGCGACTCGGGCCGGGCAAGGTCGCCGGCGACGACGTCGACGCTCTCGGGAAGTCCGGCCTTGGCGGGGTTCCTGGTCAGAGCGCGTACGTGCTGCCCGGCCGCGAGGAGCTCCTCGACGACGAGACGGCCGACGGTCCCGGTGGCTCCGGTGACGAGGATGGTCATGGCGAACCCCTTCATTGGAACGGAATGTTCTGATCTCAGGATAGCAGAACGGAACACTTCATTCCGCATATGTCTTGAGCGAGATGGCGTTCGCGGCGCGGTGGATGGGGCCGGCGATCCTGTCGATCATCCGGTCGCGGCCGGGCAGGTGGGGCAGCAACTTGATCATCTTGAGCTGGAACCAGAGGGCCGCACGCGACTCGATCACCATGCCCTTGACGTTGGCGGGCCCGAGTGCCTGGTTGGCCTCGACGAACGGGCGCATCTCGCGCTCGTAGCCCTCGGCCCCTCCGCCCTTCGCCAGCTCGCCCGCCAGCACGTACGCGCCCACGAGTGCCAGGCTCGTGCCCTGCCCCGAGGCGGGCGAGGCGCAGTACGCCGCGTCGCCCACGAGCACGACGCGCCCCTTCGACCAGCTGTCCATGCGGATCTGGGTGACCGAGTCGAAGTAGAAGTCCTCGGCGTCGCGTACGGACTCGAGCAGCGCGGGCACCTCCCATTCGACGCCCCGCATGGCCTTCACCAGGAGGTCCTTCTGGGCATCGACGTCGCGGTGGTCGTAGGCCAGCGGCGCTGACGACCACATGAACAGGGCCTTGGCGCGGGTGTCCTGCCTGGTGCTGTAGACGTTCGCGGTCCTGCCGGGGGCCACGTGCACGGCCTCCTCGCGATCGAGGCCCAGCTTGTTGGGGACCGTGCAGATCGAGATGTAGTAGCCGAGGTCGCGGGCGTACTCGGACTCCTCGCCGAAGGCGATCCTCCTGGTGTTGGAGTGCGCGCCGTCGGCCCCGACGACCAGGTCGAACCTGCGCGGCGCCGAACGCTCGAACGTCACCGTGCCGTCCTCGGCGATGCCCGTGACGGAGTCGCCGAAGACGTACTCGACGTCGTGGCGCGTGAGGTCGTACAGCAGCTCGTTCAGGTCGCCGCGCATGATCTCGATGTCGTCGCCCGTGCGCCCGCCGAACAGGTCGGCGTCCATCGTCGCGACCTTCCTGCCCCTGGCGTCGTAGTGGGTGGCGATCCGCATGTCCGTGCTCCTGGCGCGGACCGCGTCCATGATCCCCATGCGCTCGATCACCTGGAGTGCCGCGCCCCGGATGTCCACCTTGTAGCCGCCCTCGCGGATCGCGGGGGCCCGCTCGACCACTGTCACGTCGAAGCCGTGCCGCCTGAGCCAGTACGCCGTCGCGGTGCCGGCGATGCTCGCGCCGGAGATCAGGATGTTCGTCATGGCCATGACAGTACATACGTCTCAGACGCTTGTCTAGGACAGATTTTCAAGACAGTTGTGCTAGCCTCTGGGCATGGGAAACAGGGAAGACCTGCTGGCCGGGGCGAAGCGGTGCCTGATCGAGAAGGGCTATTCGCGGACGACGGCGCGCGACATAGCCAACGCTTCCGGGGTGAGCCTGGCGGGCATCGGTTACCACTTCAAGTCGAAGGAAGCGCTGATGAACGAGGCGCTCTTCGAGGCGATGCGCGAGTGGGGGGACGAGCTGGCGGTCGCTCTGTCGGCCGACGTCAAGGCGGACGCGACGCCGCTGGAGCGGTTCGAGGCGGCCTGGGATCGGGTGACGGAGTCGTTCTCCAGGCTGCGGCCGCTGTGGGTGACGCAGTTCGAGCTGCTGGGGCAGATCGACCACGTGCCCGAGGTGCGCGAGCAGCTGGTGCACTCCATCAAGGAGGCTCGGCTGGGTCTGGCCGAGTTGTTCGAGGGGCTTGAGCCGGGGAGCGATCCGGAGCGTGAGCGGCTGGTGGGATCGGTCTACCAGGCCATGCTGACAGGGTTCCTGTCGCAGTGGCTGCTGGACCCGGACAGCGCGCTGTCGGGCCGCGAGGTCGTCACGGCCCTCCGCATGATTGCCTCGTGAGCTAGAAGGCGCTTATGGTGGCCGGAGCGCGCTCGGCACGGCTCAGGGTGCGGATGACCGCCGTCGGCCCGTGCCGGTGGACGGCCAGCCGGGCCAGCAGTTCCACCACGGGATCGATGACCGACGAGGGCAGCTCCGGCGCGTCCAGCCCCACGCTCGCCGCCAGGTCGTCCGAGTGCACGACCAGCTCCACCAGCCGCGTGAGCAGGAAGTCGTCGAGCCGCAGCGCCCAGCCCGACCAGGGCAGCTCCACGACCCGGCCGGCGGGCTCGGTCGGCAGGGCGGCGGTCAG
>NZ_JBFAMX010000784.1:0-4026 GCF_040659615.1 Nonomuraea sp. NPDC049784 | reverse complement strand
GTCGGCCTCGCTCGCGGCGCGGCGTCGCGGCGGCCGCCTCGCCGGTCCATAACCACGTGGCGGCGGCCAGCGCGCCGGAGGACGCCAGCACGGTCCTCCGGCTGATGTGATGCGCCATCGTCACTGGCCCTTCAGGTAGGCGTCGGCCTGCTTGGCCATCTCCGCCTGGACCTTGGCCAGGCCCGCCCTGTCCAGCGCCTTCTTCAGCTTGTCCAGGCCCTGGTCGACGTCCACCGCGCCGATGAACAGCGGATTGGCGAACTGCGTCATGGCAGCGGTGATCTGGGCGTTCTCCCGCTTGATCGGCTCCGGGTCGGGGACGAAGCTGGCGTAAGGGTCGACGGTGAAGTTGTCGATGTCCTGTGCCCAGTCGAACCACTTGGTCTCGGACTCGGTCATGTCCTTGACCCGGCGCTCCAGCTTGGCCCGCCAGGCGAGGGCGAAGCCGGGGAAGGTGTAGGTGGACACCTTCTCGTACTTGTCGTCGCCGATGGGGTTCCAGTCCTTGCCGGGGATGCCGTAGTTGAGCAGGTCGTGGTTCTCCTTGATCGAGACCCAGTCCTGCAGTTGCATGGCCTTCTCGTTGCTCTGGCCCTTGGCGTTGAGCACGACGAAGTTGTCGCTCTGGAAGGTCTGGTACGGCTTGGCGTTCGCGCCGCCCTTGAGCGGCATCACGTTCGCGATCATCGCCCCGGGCACGTTCTTGGTCAGCTCAGGCAGGGCCGCGGAGGACAGGCCGTCGGTCATGGCCCAGGCGGTGGCGACGCGGCCGGCCTTGAACTGGGAGTCCAGCGCCTTCGAGTCCAGGGTGAGGGCGTTCTTGTTGAACAGCCCGTCCTGGTAGTACTTACGGACCAAGCGCAGGGCGTCCACCATGCCCGGGGCCTCCCAGAACGGGATCGGGTTGGACGAGCCGGTCTGCTTGCCGTCGGCGGCCAGGACGAAGTTGAGCGACTCGCCGGTGAAGGAGGCGAGGCTCATGTGGGGGTTCTCCCACATGTAGGGGTTGAGCCAGCCGACCGGGTTCCAGGCCACCAGCAGCTTGGGCAGCCGGGAGTTGAGCCCGATCGGGGTGATGTCCTTGTTCTTCTGCTTGACGTCGTACCAGAACTTCTCCAGCCCGGCGAAGTCCGTTATGTCGCTCATGCCGTACTTCTCGGCCAGGTCCTGGCGGATGCTGAAGTGGTGGAAGCGGGCGACCGAGTTGATCTGGGGCAGGCCGTAGAGCTTGCCGCTCCACCGGTTCAACTCGATGATCTTCGGGTCGATCGTGGCGGCCAGGTTGGGGTACTTGCCGCTGGACAGCAGGCTGCTCAGCTCGACGATCGAGCCGCCGGCCGCGAGCTGGGTCATGTTGAGCCAGCGCGCCTGCAGCGCGGTGTCGAACTTCTCCCTCGCGGTGAACTTCAGCAGCGCCTGCTGGCCGTAGTTGGTCCACGGGATGAACTGCGGCTTGATGGTGAAGCCCAGGTCCGCCTGGAGCTTCTTGTTGACCTCGGCCAGGATGGCGTCCCATCCGGCCGGCACGTCGCCGGGCAGCAGCATGCTCATCGTGAGCGGCCCACTGCTCTGGCCGCCGGCGGCCGGCTTCGAGGAGTCGTCGGAGCAGGCCGCGAGGAGAGCGGCGATGGACAGGCCGCCGGCGGCCAGCAGGCCTCGCCGCGACATCATGGGGTTGGACACGGTAACTCCAGGAGGTGGGGGGAGCGGGCTCAGCCCTTGGTGGCGCCGAGGGTGATGCCCTTGACGAAGTAGCGCTGGGCGAAGGGGTAGGCGAGCAGGATCGGGCCGATGGTGACGGCAGTGAGAGCCAGCCGGAGCTGGTAGACGGGGGTGGCCGCCTCGGCCAGCTGCGGCAGCATCTGCGTGAACGAGATGTTGGAGATGAGGTTCTGCAGCACGAGCGGGAGCGGGAACTTGTGCACGTCGTCGATGAACAGCAGCGCCATGAACCAGTCGTTCCAGTAGTGCACGGCGTAGAAGAGGCCGACGACGGCGAGGATCGGCTTGGACAGCGGAATCGCGATCGTGAAGAAGATGCGCAGCTCACCGGCACCGTCGATCTTGGCCGACTCGAAGATCGACTCCGGCAGCTGGCGGAAGGCGCTGACCTGGACGAAGACCAGGAACGGCATGACCAGCAGCGGCAGGATCACCGAGAAGTAGCTGTTCTGCAAGTTCAGGTACTGCGTGACCAGCAGATAGAGGGGCACCAGGCCGCCGGAGAACAACATCGGCAGGTACGAGAAGACGGTCAGCGGCCGGCTGATGCCGGGCAGCCGGCGGGCGATCACCCAGCTCAGCCCCGAGGTCACCGCCACGGACAGGGCCGTGCCCACGACTGTGATGAAGACGCTGGCGAAGTAGGCGTCGAGCACCGCCGGACCCGTGAAGATCATCTTGTAGGCGGTGAGGTCGAAGGCCGCGGGGAACAGGCTGTACCCGGTGGTGGCCAGCTCGGACTCGCTGGTGAACGACCCCGAGATGATCATCCAGAACGGGATCGCGCAGGCCAGCACGGCGAAGGAGACGCCGATGATGCTGACGATGGTGAACGGTTCCAGCTTCTTGGCGCTCATAGGATGCTGGTCTCCTTCGAGTACTTGCGCTGGATCAGCACCGCGATCAGCACGAGGACGAAACCCACCACCGACTGGAACAGGCCGACCGCGGCGGTGGTGCCGAAGTCGCCGAGCTGGCGCAGGGCGCGGAAGACGTAGGTGTCGATGACGTCCGTGCTGTCGAACAGGGTGCCGTTGTCCCCGACGATCGCGTAGATGGTGCCGAAGTCGCCGTAGAAGATGCGGCCGACCCCCAGCACCAGCAGGACCGCCGCGGTGGGCTTCAGCAGCGGGAGGGTGATGCGCCAGGCCATCTGGGCCCGCGAGGCTCCGTCGATCATCCCGGCCTCGTAGACCTCCTCGGGGATGCCGGTGATCGCGGCGAGGAATATGACGCTCAGGTAGCCGCCGAGCTGCCAGATCTTCACCACCGTGAGGATCCACGGCCACGGCCCCGGCTCCGTGTACCAGTCCACCGTGGGGAACCCGAGGCCCCCGAGGGCGTCGTTGACCGCCCCGCCCCCGCCGGAGGCCCCGGCCAGCAGCACCTGCAGGATGATGCTGATCACGACCGGGGAGACGAAGTAGGGGAAGAACACGACGGACTGGGAGACCCGCTTGAAGAAGGTGCTGCGGATCTCGTTCAGCATGATCGCCAGAATCATCCCGGCGGCCAGCGTCGCGATCAGGAACAGGATGTTGAGGAAGAGGGTGTTGAACAGGATCCGCGCCGCGTCCCCGGACTCCAGGAAGTAGGCGAAGTTCTCCAGCCCGTTCCACGGGCTGCCGAAGATCCCCAGGTTGACGTCGAACTGCTTGAACGCCACCACCAGGCCGGCCATCGGCAGGTAGTTGAAGACAAGGAAGAAGGCGACCGCCGGCAGCGCGAGCAGCCCGATCGTCCAGCTCGTGCGGACCGCCCCGCGTCGGACGCGGCGCCCGCCCGGCGGCCCGGAAGGCGGTCCCGTCTGAGGCTCTCGCCTGGTCTGTAGCGTGCTCATCACCGAAGTCCCGTCTGAGGCGGCAGCAGGTGGCTCTCTAGGTTGATAGAAACCGGTCGCTGCGAACGCTATGTCCGAGCGGCGGACACGTTCAAGGTTGCGTTACGGAGACGTTACACATCGACCACGGATAACCTGGGAATCCTGGTAGGGCGCTCGTTCGAGATCAGTCAAGACTGGCCGTTGACCATGCGCAGCTGTGCTTCTAGGTTAGAAACCGGTCTCTATCCGAATGGAGGGCTTTCCCTGTGTCCACACGCCCGAAGGCGCTGTTCGCCATGAGCGAGGAACATCTCGCCCTGCTCTTCCCCGCGCCCTTGCTGCGGCGGCTGGACACGCTGGCCGACATCGACGTCGCCCTGGTGGCCGAGCACTTCGACGACCCGCGCCTGCCCCTGGCCGACACCGAGGTCCTCCTCACCGGCTGGGGCTGCCCGCCGCTCGACGAGGCACTGCTCGACGCC
>NZ_JBFAMX010000783.1:0-4030 GCF_040659615.1 Nonomuraea sp. NPDC049784 | reverse complement strand
GCCGGCCGGTCACCGGCTGGCCGTCCACGGTCTTGGTGGTGCGCCGGTCGGCGAACTCCGGGTGCGCGGCCACGTCGGTCGTGCCGGAGATCTCGTTCTCGTGCCTGGCGACCAGCACGTGGTCCTTGGTGGAGACGAGGTCGGGCTCGATGTAGTCGGCGCCCATCGCGATGGCGGTCTCGTACGACAGGAGGGTGTGCTCGGGCCGGTGGGCGCTCGCGCCCCGGTGGCCGATCACGATAGGGGCGTGGCCGCGGCGGTCTGCCGTGGCGGGAGTCGTCTGGGTCAGCACAACGGCGACCGTACCGCCGGCGAGGACACCGGCAAGAACGCTCGCGAGTAACCTGCGCATCGTCATGCGCGCACCGTAGACCGCCAAGGTGGACCTTGAGTTACGCGTGAGCACACAGTGGAAGACGTACGGAAACGCCCCTTTCCAACCTCCCCCCGACGCCCCCGTCACGTGGAAGATAGATGACCATGACCGATCTCAATGGGCGCGTGGCCCTACTGACCGGCGCGTCGGGCGGCATCGGGCAGGCCATCGGACGCCGGCTCATCTCGGCGGGAGCCAGGACGGCCTTCACGTACGGCACCCGCTCCGGACACGCCGACGACCTCGTGGCGCAGGCGCGGGACGCCGGCGTGGACGCGATCGCGCTGCCCGGAGACCTGGCCGATCCCCAGGTGCCGGCCGCCCTGCTCCGCGCCGCGGCCGAGGCGCTCGGCCCCGTCGACGTGCTGATCTCCAACGCCGGCTACGCCATCCAGCAGGACTACACCGCGGTGGACGCGGTGACGTGGGACCGCACGATAGCCGTCAACCTGCGGGCCCCTTTCCTGCTGGCGCAGCGGGCGCTGCCGGGGATGGCGCAGCGCGGGTTCGGGCGGGTGCTGTTCATGTCGTCCATCGCGGCCTTCACCGGCGGCATCGTCGGCCCCCACTACGCCGCCTCCAAGGCCGGCCTGCACGGCATGCTCCACTTCCTGGCCTCGCATGTCGCCTCGCACGGCGTGACGGTCAACGCCCTCGCTCCCGCGCTGATCCAGGACACCGCCATGCTCCCCGCCACGGCCGACCCGCACCTCCTGCCGGTCGGCAGGTTCGGGCACCCGGACGAGGTCGCCGACCTGGCCCTGGCGGTTCTGCGCAACGGCTACCTCACCAGCCAGGTCATCAGCCTCGACGGGGGCGCCTACCCTCGCTAGATCCAGCCGCGCCGTGTCGCCTCCATCGCGACCTGGAAGCGGGTCTGCGCGCCCAGCCGGCGCATCAGCTTCGTGAGGTGCCGCTGCACCGTTCGCTCGCTCCACCCCAGGGCACGGCTGGCCGCCTTGTCGGTGGCGCCCGCGGCGAGCAGGGTCAGCAGGCGCTCCTCGTCCTCCGACAGCTCCCTGCCGGGGGCGGTCATGCGTACCGGCACGCTGCGTTCCCACAGGGCCTCGAACAGGGCCACGAGCGCGTCCAGCAGCGGTGACGGGTGGATCAGGTAGGAGGCCGTGACCATGCTGTCGCCCGGCCGCAGCAGCGGGATGATGGCCAGGCGGTCGTCCGAGATGGCCAGCTTCATCGGCAGGTTCGCATGGATCCTGGCCTGCTCCCCGTGCTGCATCCCGGCCGTGACGTCCTCCAGCCAGCCCGGCAGGTCCAGCACGCTCGTGTCGTAGATGACGCGGTATTTCACGCCTTGGCGGAGCAGGTGGAGTTCGATGGGGTTGGACTCGGTGTGCTCCTGCGGATCGGCATACGGCGGGCGGTCGAAGCCGCGCACCTGCGCCCGCGTGTCCTGCTGCATCCGCGCCCACCGGTGGTTGACCTCCTCGCGACCCGAGACGACCTCGATCAGCTCGCCGGGGTGGGCGAAGCGGGTGCCGGCGCGGTAGACGTCCATCAGGGCGCGGACGTGCGTGCGCACGCCGTCCAGCTCGCGTTCACGCTCGCGCAGGATGGCCTCCAGGCTGCTGTCCGGCGAGACGGCGACGTAGCGGGTGGGACGGCCGGTAGAACGGGTGGCCAGGCCGAGCTCGACCAGTGACTGCAGGGTGCGCCGGGCCGCCGTGGCGGGCAGGTGGCAGTCCTGTGTGATCTCCGCCACCGTCGCCTGCGTCCGCCGGACCAGGGCGTTGTAAACCTCCTCGTCCTGGTGGCCTAATCCGATCGCTTCCAGCATCCCGCTCTCTTCGCCGTGTGTCGGGTTTATGTCACATGACCGAAACTCGTCATCAACCGATCTTGTCAGGAAACGGCGAAGGATGTCAGCGTTCCTGTGGCTTTATGTGAATTAAGGAGCGCCATGCCGCCTTCCCCTCGCCGATCCTTCAAGCAACGCCTTCTCGCCGTCTTCTTACCGGCCGTACTCCTCCTCGGAACCCTCGTGGCGAGCCCGGCTGCGGCCGAGACCGTGGCGGAGCCGGGGCCCAAGGTGGATCCCAAGCTCGTCACGCAGCTCAAGAGCGGCCGTGTCGAGGCGGCGGTCGTGCTCCGCGCACCCCAGGACCTGCCCGCGCTGAAGTCCCGCGCCGAGGCGCGGACCGCACTGGCCGAGAGCGCCGAGTCCGTGCAGGACCCCGTGGTCCAGCTGGTCAAGGAGCGCGGCGACCAGGTGCTCAACACGTTCTGGCTGAAGAACATGGTCCTGGTACGGGTCGCGCCCGGCACCCTGAGCGCCCTGGCCGGCCTGGACACGGTCGAACGGATCATCCCCAACTTCACGCTCGAGGCCCCCGAGCCCGAACAGCAGCCCGCGGCGGACGGCAAGGCCTGGGGCATCGCCAAGATCGGCGCGGACAAGGCGCAGAGCGCCGGGATCACCGGCAAGGGCGTGCGCGTGGCCGTGCTCGACACCGGCATCGACGCCACACACCCCGACCTCGCGAACAAGCTGGCCACCGACGACCCCTCGGATCCCCAGCACCCGGGCGGCTGGATCGAGTTCGACCGGGACGGCAAGCCGGTGGCCTCGGAGCCGCACGACAGCAGCTACCACGGCACGCACGTGGCGGGCACGATCGCGGGCGGGAACGCGTCCGGCACGCAGATCGGGGTCGCGCCCGGCGCCGAGCTGATGGCCGGCCTGATCATCCCCGGCGGCAGCGGCACGCTGGCTCAGGTGATCGCCGGCATGCAGTGGGCACTGGCCCCGTTCAAGGCCGACGGCAGCCCCGCGGGCCGGCCGGCCGACGTGGTGAGCATGTCGCTGGGCTCGGAGGGCTACGCCGACGAGCTGATCGAGCCCGCCAGGAACATCTACTTCGCCGGCGCGTTCCCCGCCTTCGCCATCGGAAACGACTGCGCGCCCGGCCAGTCGGCCAGCCCGGGCAACGTGTTCGAGGCCGTGGCCGTGGGCGCGACCGACGCCGACGACGCCGTGCCCGACTTCTCATGCGGCGGCGTGGTCAAGCGGAGCGACTGGTTCGACGCGCCACCCGAGTGGCCGGACTCGTACGTCGTGCCAGACGTGTCCGCCCCCGGCGTGGACGTGCTGTCGGCATGGCCGGGCGGCGGCTACCGCACGCTGAGCGGCACCTCGATGGCCACCCCGCACGTGGCGGGCACGGTCGCGCTCCTGCTGCAGGCCCGCCCGGACCTGAGCGTCGACGCCGCGCTGGAGATCCTGCGCGGCACGTCGGTCTCCGACGACCGGTACGGGGCACGCCCGAACCCCCGCTACGGCAGCGGCCGGATCGACGCCTACGCCGCCGTCACGGAGGCGGGGCTGAAGAGCGGCGTCCGCGGCGTCGTCACCGACGAGCGCACCCGCAGGCCGCTGGCCGGCGTCAAGGTCGCCAGACAGGACGGCCGCAGCGTCGAGACCGGCGCGGACGGCCGTTTCGAGCTGCGGCTTCCCGCGGGACGGCACGAGCTGACGCTATCCAGGTTCGGGTACGAGACGACGCGCGAGACCGTCCAGGTCAGGGCCGACCAGACCTCCGAGCTGCCCGTGCGGCTGAAGCGGACCCGCTGGGGCACGATCTCGGGGCGGGTGGTGTACGGCCCGACCGGATCGACGGTGCCCGGCGCCGCGGTCAC
>NZ_JBFAMX010000782.1:0-4034 GCF_040659615.1 Nonomuraea sp. NPDC049784 | reverse complement strand
TGTGGATCGACCCGCGCGGCGACGGCGAGTTCCGGCGGCTGATCAGGCTGCCGGGAAACCTGGCCTCGCCCTGCTGGAGCGGCGGCCGGGTGTGCTTCATCTCCGACCACGAGGGCGTCGGCAACGTCTACTCGTGCACCCCCGACGGCGAGGACCTGCGCAAGCACACCCACCACGACGACTACTACGCGCGCAACCTGTCCGGCGACGGGCACCGGCTGGTCTACCACGCGGGCGCCGACCTCTACCTGCTCGAGCCGGGCGAGCCGGCGCGCAAGCTGGACGTGCTGCTGGCCAGCTCCAGGACCCAGCGCAACCGCAGGTTCGTCGATCCCGCCGACTACCTCGACAGCGCCACGCTCAGCCCCGACGGCAGCGCGCTGGCCGTCACGGCGCGCGGCAAGGCGTACGCGATGGCCGACTGGGAGGGGGCCGTGCAGCAGTGCGGCTCGCCCGACGGCGTCCGCTACCGGTTCCTGACCTGGCTCAACGACGGCGCCCGGCTGATCGCGGCGGCCAGCGACGACGGCGACGAGGAGCGCCTGGTCATCCTCGAGGGTCACGAGGGCGGCGGCGGCACGGAGGTGGCCAGGCTGGGACGGGTCAACGCCCTCGTCCCCGACCCGGCGCACGACCGGGTGGCCGTCGTCAACCACCGCCACGAGCTGCACCTGCTCGACCTGGCCACGGGCGAGGCGGAGCTGGTGGAGGCCAACCCGCACGGCGCGCCGGACGACCCGGCCTGGTCGCACGACGGGCGGTGGCTGGCGTACACGAGCCCGCTCGACTCCCAGTCCAGCGCGATCAAGCTGCACCACCCCGAGACGGGGCGGACGGTGCAGGCCACGGAGCCGGTGCTGGAGGACTCGATGCCGGCGTTCGACCCGCAGGGCCGCTACCTCTACTTCATCGGCCAGCGGACCTTCTCGCCCGTCTACGACCAGCTCCAGTTCGACCTGGGCTTCCCCCTCGGCACCCGCCCGTACGCGGTGGCGCTGCGCGCGGACGTGCCCGACCCGTTCGTGCCCCTGCAGCGGCCCCTGACGGAAAGCGACGAGGACGACGACTCCGGCGAGCCCGAGCCGCTGCGCGTGGACGTCGAGGGGCTGGCCCGGCGCGTCACCGCGTTCCCGCTGCCCGAGGGGCGCTACGAGCGGGTGGCCGGGCTCAATGGCAAGGCGCTGATCCTGACCAGCCCGCTCGAGGGCGAGAACTCCCTGCATCTGTACGACTTCGCCAAGGGCAAGAACGAGCCGTTCGCCGACGGCGTCACCGACTTCGAGCTGGGCCGCGACCACAAGACGCTGCTCTACCGCGCGGGCTCGAGGCTGCGGGTGGTCAAGGCGTGGGAGGCGCCGGGCGATGAGGAGACGCCGGGGCGCGAGAGCGGCTGGATCGACCTGTCGCGGATCAAGGTGTCGGTCTGCCCGGAGGCGGAGTGGCGGCAGATGTTCCGCGAGGCGTGGCGGCTGCAGCTCGAGAACTTCTGGACCGAGGACATGGCGGGCGTCGACTGGCCTGCCGTCTACGACCGATACCGGCCGCTGGTGGAGCGGGTCACGACCCGCGGCGAGTTCTCCGACCTGCTGTGGGAGCTGCACGGCGAGCTGGCCACGAGCCACGCCTATGAGAGCGGCGGCGAATACCGCCCCGGCCCCGACTACAGCCAGGGCAAGCTGGGCGTCGACTGGGACTACCGCGACGGCGTCTACCACATCCGCTCCATCGTGACCGGTGACCCGTGGGATCCCAAGGCGACCTCGCCGCTGAACCGGCTCGGTCTCGACGTACGTACGGGTGACGCGGTCCTGGCCATCGACGGCGCGCCCATCGGAACGGCCGCCACTCCGAACGAGCGCCTGGTCAACCATGCCGGCGAAGAGGTCGAACTGACACTGCGCCGTGAGGACCGGGTGTTCACGGTCACCGTGCGCACCATCGCCGACGAGCAGCCGGCCCGCTACCGCGACTGGGTGAACCTCAACCGCGCCGAGTGCCACGAGCGCTCCGGCGGGCGCGTGGGCTACGTGCACGTGCCCGACATGGGGGCCGACGGGTTCGGGGAGTTCCACCGGGGGTTCCTGGCCGAGTACGGCCGCCAGGCGATCATCGTGGACGTGCGCTTCAACGGCGGCGGCCACGTCTCGGCGCTGCTGCTGGAGAAGCTGGCCAGGCGGCGGCTCGGCTACGACTATCCGCGCTGGGGCGACCCGGAGCCGTACCCGCCGGAGTCGCCGCGCGGGCCGCTGGTGGCGATCACCAACGAGTGGGCGGGCTCCGACGGCGACATCTTCAGCCACACCTTCAAGCTGCTGAAGCTGGGGCCGCTGGTCGGCAAGCGCACCTGGGGCGGCGTCATCGGCATCTGGCCGCGCCACCAGCTCGCCGACGGCACGGTCACGACGCAGCCGGAGTTCTCCTTCGCCTTCGACGATGTCGGCTGGCAGGTCGAGAACTACGGCACCGATCCCGACATCGAGGTCGACATCACCCCGCAGGACTACGCCAGAGGCGTGGACACGCAGCTCGAGCGGGCCATCGACGTGGCGCTCGACCTGCTGGCCGAGCAGCCGCCGCACACTCCTGATCCCCGCCTTAGGCCGCGCATGCAACCTTAGAGACATTGCGGGCGTCTAAAGATCATAGGTGGGGACAGCGCATAGGGGATGAACACGTGCACTCCGCCGAAGCGGGACAATAAGCCGGTGGTGAGGCTCCTCGCCACCGGCCATGTGTGTTGGGACTTCTTCCGGCGATAAAAGGGGACTGTCAGGTGCGCGCACTGGCACGCAAGGGAAAGTCGGCCGCGGTCCGGCTGTATCGGGGGTACAACCGGCGCAAAGCGGAGAACGCGCCCCCGCCGTCGACTCGGCAGGTCCGCATTCTGCTCCTGCACGCCTACGGGATGGGCGGGACGATCAGGACCGTGTTCAACCTGGCCAGCTATCTGGCCAACGAGCACGACGTCGAGATCGTGAGCATCCTGAAGGAGGCCGAGGAGCCGTTCTTCCCCATCGACCCGCGGGTGAAGTTCCGCTTCCTGGACGACCGGCTCCATCCCAGCCCCGACCCGGTGCGCGCGATGTTGTCGAAGATGCCGAGCCGGCTCATCCCCAAGGAGGAGTCGGCGTACCACCGCTTCAACCTGTGGACCGACCTCAAGCTGGCCCGCTACATCCGCTCGCTCGACACCGGCGTGCTGATGGCGACCCGGCCGGGGCTCAACCTGGCGGTGGCCCAGCTGGCCCTGCCCGGCGTCATCACGGTCGGGCAGGAGCACGTGGCGCTGCGCACCCAGTCCGAGCCGATGCAGGAGCTCATCAAGTGGCGCTATCGCCGCCTCGACGCCCTGGTCACGCTCACCAAGGCCGACCTGCGCGACTACCGTGAGACGCTGCCGAAGAAGCCGCGCAAGCTGGCCCGCATCCCCAACGCCGTACCCCCGATGACCGGTGGCGTGTCCAAGCTGGACGCCAAGGTCGTCGTCGCGGTCGGCAGGATGACCCGCATCAAGGGCTTCCACCGGCTCATCACCGCCTGGGAGACGGTCGCCGCCGCCCATCCCGACTGGAAGCTGCGCATCTACGGCGCCGGGCCGCAGGAGGAGAACCTCGCGCAGCAGATCGTGGAGGCGGGGCTGGAGGGCAAGGTCGAGCTGCCCGGGTCCACTCCCGACGTGGGGGCCGAGCTGGAGAAGGCCTCGATCTTCGTGCTGAGCTCCCGGCATGAGGGCTTCCCGATGACGATCCTTGAGGCGATGGCCAAGGGGCTGGCGATCGTCAGCTTCAACAGCCCGCACGGGCCCAAGGAGATGATCACGCACGGGGTGGACGGGCTGCTGGTCAAGCCGCGTACCAACGCCAACCTGGCGGATTCGATCATCCGGGTGATCGAGGACGAGCAGCTGCGGCGGAGCCTGGCGGAGGGGGCGCTGGAGACGGCGCGTACGTACGACGTGGATGTGATCGGGGAGAAGTGGGACGCGCTGCTGGCGGAGCTGCTGGCGCGCCGCAACGGCACGTACGTCCGCCCCC
>NZ_JBFAMX010000781.1:0-4034 GCF_040659615.1 Nonomuraea sp. NPDC049784 | reverse complement strand
GAAACGGACGCGTACACCCTCACTCGAAACCATTCAGGCTTTTCGCTCGGAGGCGTTCATTTCGTTGTGTCTTAATTCTTTCAGCCGTTCAAGTCTTTGTCAAATTGACCCGACTTGCTCGATCTGCAGAAATTAAGCCGCGCCCCGTTTCCGGGACAACCCCTCTAACTTACCAGCCCTCACGAGCAGACGCGAACGCCGCCGCAGTGGAAGTTCTAGGGGTCGTCCCCGAGTGAGATCGGCGATCAAGCGCCGCCCTCGCGGGACTGGTGAACTCTATGTACGCCTCCGGGAACCGTCAAATCGATGGTTCGCGAGCGCGCCAGGGGTACGTACCCGACGTGCGAGATCATCCCGCGCCCCGGGCGCTCATCCTCCTGGCGGGCATCGCCGCCGCGGTGGTCGTCCTCTACGGAATCCGCGAGGTCGCGTCTATTGCCGGCCCGGTCGTGCTGGCACTCGTGCTCGTCATCGCCGTTTCCCCCATACGCGCGCGGCTCGCCGCATGGCGCGCGCCCATCTGGCTCCAGGTGGCCGTGCCGTTCCTCATCGTCGTGCTCGTGCTTCTCGGCATGGCCGGCATCGTGACCATCTCGGCCACCGAGCTCGTATCGCTGCTACCCACGTACGCCACCCAGTTCGACCGCCTCCTCACCGACGCGCAGCACTGGGCCACCACGCACGGGCTCAGCAACGCAATGATCAACAGAGGGCTGCAGGCGTTCGATCCGGCGAAGATCGTGGAATTGGCGCAGAGCCTGCTCGGCAGTTTGATCGGCATTCTGTCGGCGATGTTTCTCATCGTCGTGTTGTTGCTGGCGATGTCTCTCGACGCGCCGATGACCGCGAAAATCCTCACCACCGGCGAAGGCCACAGGCCGCGACTGGTTACGGCTCTGGGCACGTTCGCGCACAAAACGCGGCGTTATCTGATTGTCTCGACCGTCTTCGGGCTGATCTACGCGGTCTTCGCGGTGATCGCCCTGTCGCTGCTGCACGTGCCGCTACCGCTGCTCTGGGGCGTGCTCGCGCTGATCGCCAACTACATCCCCAACATCGGTTTCGTCATCGGCCTGCTGCCGCCCGCCATGCTCGCCCTGCTGGACGGCGGCGTGCAGAAGATGTTGCTCGTCATCGCCGCGTACACGGTCACCAATGTCGTCACCCAATCGTTCATTCTCCCCAAATTTCTGGGGGACGCCGTGGGACTCTCCACGACCATGACGTTCATCTCGCTGATCGTGTGGACTTTCGTGTTGGGGCCGCTGGGCGCCATTCTCGCCATTCCGCTCAGTTTGCTGGCGAGGGCGTTGTTCATCGACAGCGATCCGAGCGCCGGGTGGGCACAGGCGCTGGTGTCGGGGAAGCTACCCGGAAAGTGAGACCCCGGAAAGCGAGACGAGATCGCGCATGGACACCCCGCTCAGCCGCTTGACGTCGTGTGACAGGTGCGCCTGGTCGGCATAGCCCGCCGTCACCGCCACCTCCGCCAGCGGGACACCGACGCGGGCCAGGGCCAGCGCACGCTGGAAGCGGACGATGCGCTGGAGGGTCTTGGGCGCGTAGCCGAACGAGGTCAGGCTGCGGCGATGCAGCTGGCGCTCGCTGAGGCCCAGGTCCCACGCCACCTCCCCGACCGTGCGGCCGTTCCTGAGCGCGCCGGCCATGGCGGAGCTCGCGGGATCGACCGATGCCCCCTGGGCCAGGCGCCCTCTGACGGCGACACGCATCGCGTCGAGCCGCCGCGTGGGGTCGGCGTGCGGGATGCGCAGGGCTGGGAGGTCGGACAGCGGGACGCGCTGGTCGCGGAGCTCCTGGAGCGGGACGCCGAAGAAGTCGCCCGCCGCGCCCGGCTTGAACCGGATGCCCACGAACGTGTCGCCCGAAGCCATGGGCGTCGGCATGGGCCCCGTGTCCGGGCCCGCCACGAACAGCCCCTCCGGCCCCCAGATCAGGTCGATGCAGGCGTCGGGCACCACGAGCTGCGTGCTGTCCGCCTCGCTGACCTGATGCCACACGCAGGCGACGCGATCGGCGAGGTCCGCGCCGGGGGGCCGTTCCACGTACATGCCCCCAACGTACGCGACCTCACCGACAGAACCCCGGCAGCCGCCCGTACGCACGCAGCGTCTTGAGCCTCAGCACGGTGACGTATCCGCCCCATTCGTGCGCCACCAGCGGGGTCCACATCAGCCAGTTCCCGCTCCATCCCCCGTCGTCGGTCTGCGCGGCGATCAAGGCGTCGAGGTGGGTGTCCAGGACGTCCTGGGTGAACAGCGGCAGCCGCAGCGGCTCGGATGCGAAGTCCAGCGGGAAGTGCGCGTGCCCCGACGCGTCAGGATCGAAGGAGACGCTCGCGAGGATGGCCTCGCGCAAGCGCGCGAACTCCGCCTCCGCACGGGGACGGTCCGGCACCAGGTCCAGGAACGTCACGACGGCCCTGGCCTCGTACGGGTTGGTCTCGCTGATCTCGGCGATTCGCGACCAGCAGAAGTCGGTGGCCGCGGCCAGCCAGGGATGCGTGCTGCCGTGCTTGTGCAGCAGCCCCGCGATCGAGGCGGTGGGCACGAGGCTCCCCGGCGGCTCGTCGGGGGTCTCCCACCACGGCGCGTGAAGCGTGTCGCGTACGGACGGCAGGACGAACGGCACTCCGCCGTCGGGCGCGCTGACGCCTGCCAGGTAGTCGCAGGCGGCGGGCACCATCGGCGAGTCGAACGCGTCGAGCTCGTCCAGGATCCAGAACGCCACCTCGACCGGCTCCGGCTGGCTGCCCGCGCCGCGCAGGTCGGGCTCGAGCGCGTTGCCGAAGCCGCCGTCGGCGTTCTGGTAGCAGCGCAGCACGTCGAGCACCCGCTCGCGCGGCCCGTCCTTGAAGAGCGTCTCGAAACGCAACCTGTCGATGAGGCGCCCGTTGAGCTGCAGGTATCGCTCTGCGCGGTCGATCACGTCCATGGGGGCGAAGTTACCCCTTCCCTCGAGCCGTTCTCTTGTAAGAATCGGACGTGTGGAGCGGCAGCGGCGATGGGACGAGGACGAGCGGTTCACCGGCGTGAGCGACGCGGCGGCGATGCTGCCCGCCGTGCGGCGGCTCGACGAGATGTTGCGCACAGTGGGGTGGGTGACCGAGGAGCCCGAGGCGCATCTCCTCCCCCACCTGCGGCGCGTGCCCGGCTGGGAAGTGCTGGGCGAGCGGCTGCTCGACGACGGCTTCTACGAGGTGCGGGCCCGCCCGGAGGAGGAGCTGGAGGGCATCGACGTGCAGCGGGCCGTGATCAGGCTGCTGTCGGTGATCGCCGAGCCCTCCTTCTTCGTACGCCAGGCGGGCGGCGACGTGTACGACTGCGTGACAGGCGTGATGCCCGGCGACCCTCCGGGGATCTTCAAGTCGCACGGGCATCTCGTCCGGGTCATAGTCGTCACGGAGCAGGAGTAGGTCAGGGAGTCGCGAGCGCCTCCGTCGGCGACATCCGCGCGGCACGTACGGCCGGGTAGAAGCCCGCCACGCCACCGATGATCAGCGTGGCGAAGACGCCACCGAGCATGGCCCAGAGCGGCACGACCGCGGGCCAGCCCTGGAAGCCCGCGTAAGCCGCGGTGACACCGATGCCGATCAGCACGCCGCCCACGCCGCCGATGGCCGACAGCAGCAGCGACTCGGCCAGGAACTGCAGTCGGATCTGGCCGCGCGTGGCTCCGAGCGAGCGGCGCAGGCCGATCTCCGCACGCCGCTCGAGCACCGAGATGACCATCGTGTTGGCCACGCCCACACCGCCCACCAGCAGCGCGACGCCGCCGAGGCCGAGCAGGAGCGCGTTCAGCGTGGCGTCGGTGGCCTGCTTGGCGGCCAGCACGTCCGACGGCCTGGAGACTTCGACCTCGTTGGGCTGCTCCGGGTTCGCGGTGCCGGCGAGCACGTCGCGCACGGCGACGACGTACGCCTCCTGCGCCCTGGTGTAGATCGTGGTCGCGTAGCCGTCGAAGCCGAGCCGCTGCTCCGCGACCGGCCAGCCGACCAGGGCGGCCGTGTCCAGCTC
>NZ_JBFAMX010000780.1:0-4042 GCF_040659615.1 Nonomuraea sp. NPDC049784 | reverse complement strand
CGCTCGGCCACCCGCTCGGCGCGACCGGCGCCGTACTGGCGGTGAAGCTGCTGCACGAGTTGGAGCGCACGGGCGGGCGGTACGGCCTGCAGACCATGTGCGAGGGCGGAGGTCAGGCGAACGTCACCGTCATCGAGCGGTTGGCCTCGTGACCATGCGAAGGGGAGCAAGCTGACGTCAGAAAATACCTCTAGCAAATAGGAAACTTTCCTATTAGATTGCGGGTCATGCCCTTGAGCGGTGACCTGCTTCGCCTCGCCGACGCCGTACTCTTCCCCGGTTTCACGGGACACATGCCTCCCGACTGGCTCCGCCGCCGCCTCGGCGACGGGCTGGCCGGCGTCGTGCTGTTCTCGCGCAACATCGCCGACCCCGCCCAGGTGGCCCGGCTGACCGCCGCGCTGCGCGCCGAGAACCCCTCGGTGCTCGTCGGCACCGACGAGGAGTCGGGTGAGGTCACGAGGCTGGAGGTGGCCACCGGGAGCAGCCGCCCCGGCGGGTACGCGCTGGGCGTCGTGGACGACGTGGCCCTGACCGAGGCCCTGGCCAGGGACCTCGGTGGCGACCTGGCGGCGGCGGGCATCACGCTCGACTTCGCCCCATCCGCCGACGTGAACTCCAACCCGGACAACCCCGTCATCGGCCTGCGGGCCTTCGGCGCGGACCCGGTCCTGGTGTCGCGGCACACCAGGGCGTTCGTACGCGGCCTGCAGTCGGCCGGCGTGGCCGCGTGCGCCAAGCACTTCCCCGGGCACGGGGACACCTCGGTGGACTCGCATCACGGCGTGCCGGTGGTGTCCGACGACGGGATCGAGGACGCGCTGCTCCCTTTCCGGGAGGCGATCAAGGAGGGCGTCAAGGCCGTCATGACCGGCCATCTCCTGGTGCCCTCGTACGACGCAGAGCTGCCCGCCACGCTCAGCCCCAAGGTGCTCACCGGGCTGCTGCGCGAGGAACTCGGGTTCCAAGGAATGATCATCACTGACGGCATCGAGATGGCGGCGGTGGCGGGGGAGCACGGGATCGGGGGCGTTTCCGCCCGCGCCATCGCCGCGGGAGCCGACGCGATCTGCGTCGGGGGCGAGCGAGCCGACGAGGCCACCGCCGCCGGGATCCGCGACGCGATCGCCACGGCGGTGACCCAGGGACTGCTGCCCGAGGAGCGGCTGGCCGACGCCGCTCGCAGGGTCCGCGAGCTGGCCTCATGGGCCGCCTCCTCGGGCAGCCGGCCGTCCCGCGACCACTCCATCGGCCTGGTCGCCGCGCGCCGGGCGATCAGGGTCACCCGCCGGTCGGCCGCTCCCGTGCTGCCGTTGACCTCCCCGGCGTACGTGGTGGAGCTGGCGCCGGAGATGAACCTGGCCATCGACCGCAACACACCGTGGGGTGTCGGCGAGCCCCTCGCCCGCCTGCTGCCGGACACCGTGGTGACGCGGCTGGCGGTGGGGGATTCGACGGGTTCGGCGCTGGAGCGCCTGGTCAAGGAGTCGGTCGGACGGCCGCTGGTGATCGTGGTCCGGGACGTGCACCGCTACGCCTGGCAGAAGCAGGCGCTGCGGCACCTGCTCAGCGCCCGGCCCGACGCGGTGGTGGTGGAGATGGGGCTTCCCGCGCGGTCGGATCTGGGCGCCGTACACATCGCCACGTACGGGTCCGCCCGGGTCTGCGGGCAGGCGGCGGCGGAGGTGCTCACGAGTTCTCATGAGTAGGGTGTGGTCCCGTGAACTTCGACGGCGAGGACCTTTCACGCAAAGCGCTGGCCGACCGGCTCCCCGGCGACGAGACGCACGTCTTCCGTGACTGCGACCTCACGGAGACCGATCTGTGGGGTGCCCCGCTGGCGGGGGCCAGGTTCGAGTCGTGTGTGCTGGACCAGACCGACTTCCGCAAGGCCGACCTCGATGGGGCCTCGTTCACGGGCGGGGGCGGGATGCGGACCCGCTTCAACGACGCCGACCTCATCGACGTGACGTTCACCGACGTGGACCTGTCCTCGGCCCAGTTCGGCGGCGCGCTCCTGACGGACGTCTCGTTCACGGGATGCCGCATGATCGGTACCTCGCTCACGGCCTCGCGCGGCACCGGCTTCAAGCTCAGCCGCTCCAACCTGACCCTGGCCAACCTCGGCGGCTGCTCGCTGCGCGGCGAGCTCATCGAGGGCGTGCGCTTCGACGACGCCGACCTGTCGGGCTGCGACTTCACGGAGGCCACGTTCAGCGACTGCCGCCTGATCGGGACGCGCCTGCTCCAGACGAAGTTCGCCAAGGCCGATCTGCGCGGGGCGGACCTGGGCCAGCCGGACGACGCGAAGCTGCGGGCGTTCGCGGGCGCCGTCATCAACCAGACGCAGGCCAACGCCATCCTCGCCGCCCGCGGCATCACCGTCGTCTGACGCCCCTACGAGTCGTCCCCTGTGCGGCCCAGGTGGGCCAGGGCGGTCTCGGCCTCGGCCATGATGCGGTCGATCAGCTCCTGGCATGACGGCAGATCGTCGATCACGCCCACCACCTGGCCCGATGCCATCACCCCGAGCTCCGACCGTCCCTCCACCATCGCGGCCCGCAGCAGCACCGGTGTGTTGGCCGCCTGCAGCACCTGGGCCCAGGTCAGGTCGCGCGCCCGCCTCATCCGGCGGCCCTCGCGGAGCATCTCCGCCCAGGACAAGCCCGACAGGCGTTTGAAGCGAGCCCCGTTCACCACCGCCCGGACCAGGCGCGACCGTTCCAGCGACGCCACGAACGGGGTCAGGAGGACCCGGTGCGGCACCCCGTCCACCTTGGTCGTGACGACCGTGTCCCTCGACGCCATATAGACCTTCTTCACCTCGTCGGGCACAGGGGAGTCGCTCGTCAGCAAGAACCTGGTCCCCATGGCGATCCCGCAGGCCCCATATGCCAGGGCCGCCACCAGCCCCCGCCCGTCGAAGAAGCCTCCGGCCGCGATGACCGGGATGTCCACCGCGTCCACGACCTGCGGCAGCAGCAAGGTGGTGGCGACGGGGCCGGTGTGGCCGCCGCCTTCCCCGCCCTGGACGATCACCGCGTCGACGCCCCAGCCCGCCACCTTCTCCGCGTGCCGGCGGGCCCCCACCGACGGGATCGTGACCACGCCCGCGTCCTTGAGCCGGGCGATCAGGTCGCGCTGGGGCGCCATCGCGAACGACGCCACCCGAACATCTTCCCTGATCAGCACCTCGATCCGCTCGGCGGCGTCGTCGGCGTCGGAACGCATGTTCACCCCGAAAGGCGCGTCGGTGCGCTCCTTCACCCGCCTGATCGCCGAAGTCATCTCGCTCATCGACATCGTCGCGGCGCCGATCACGCCCAGACCGCCGGCCTCCGAGGTGGCCGCCGCGAGCCGGGCCCCGGCGACGTACCCCATGCCGGTCTGCACGATCGGGTGGCGGCACCCCACCAGATCGGTCAGCGCGGTCCTCACGCCGGCACCTCGCGGTCGCGAGTCCGCCGGGGATCGAGCCGGTCCAGGACGTCCAGCTCCCCAGGGGTCGGCTCGCGCGTCTGGGCGACATTTTCGGAAATGTCGAGATCGAAGCCGGTAGCTGCCACCACGTCGTCCACCCGCACCCCCGGATGCACCGACACCAGCCGCATGGTCCCGCCGGGGGCGCGGAAGTCCAGGACTGCCAGGTTCGTCACCACCCGGCGCAGGTCGAAGGCGCCTCTGTCGGTCCCGACGCCGCTGACCATGTCCACCGAAGGCACGAACACCCGGGGAGAGTGCCGGGGGATCCAGTAGCTCGTCGGATCACAGCGCGTGTTCCCCGGTGCGCCCCGCACGCCCAGCAGCTGGGCCTTGGGCCGCGACCACTCGCCGATGCACGAGATGTTCGAGTTGCCGTACCGGTCGATCTGGCTGGCCCCGAGCATGACGTGCCGGCGCCCGTTCAGCACCAGCCAGAGGTGCTCCCGGAAGGGCAGCCACCCCTCCACCATCCCGGGCGTCTCGCCCAGCGCGGGCACGTCGCCGGTGAGCAGGCAGGTGCCGTCGTGCGTGAGCAGCTCCGGCTCGAACGTCAGCCGCG
>NZ_JBFAMX010000779.1:0-4043 GCF_040659615.1 Nonomuraea sp. NPDC049784 | reverse complement strand
CGCCACCATCGCCCGGTACGCCGACGTCGGCCCCAAGCCCTCAGGGACACGGCCGGACCGGACCGAGGACGAGGACCCCGGCACGCCTCGCGTGCCTGCGCAGAAGGAGTAACACCATGAACCCCCCGCTCCGAGCGCTCGCCGTGCTGGCCGCCGGCGCCCTGACCCTCGCCGCGTGCGCCCCGGGCTCCTCCGCCCCGCCTGCGGCCACCTCCGCGCAGCCGAGCGCCTCGGCGGTGCGCACCGACGCCGCAAAGCTCGGCAACGTCACGCTCACGATCTGGGACCAGGAGGTACGCGGCGGTCAGGCCGCCCAGATGAAGCAGCTCAACGCCGCCTTCCAGGCGAAGTACCCCAACATCAAGCTCAACCGGGTGAGCCGCTCCTTCGACGACCTCAACACGACCCTGCGCCTGGCTTTGAGCGGCAACGAGCCGCCCGACATCGTGGAGGCCAACAACGGGCGCTCGTCGATGGGCGCGTTCGTCAAGGCCGGGCAGCTGCGCCCGCTGGACGCCTACGCCGAGGCGTACGGATGGAAGAAGCGCTATCCGCAGTCGGTGCTGCGCTACTCGAGCTACAGCGCCGACGGCAAGGTGTTCGGCGAGGGCAACCTGTACGGCCTGCCGCAGGTCGGCGAGGTCGTCGGCATCTTCTACAACAAGGCCAAGCTGACCAAGCTCGGCCTGCAGCCGCCGAAGACGTGGGCCGAGTTCGGGGCCGCGCTGGACAAGGCCAAGGCGGGCGGTGAGGTGCCGATGCAGCTGGGCAACCTCGACAAGTGGCCGGCCATCCACGTGTTCGGCACCGTGCAGGGCCGCGCCGTCCCGGCCGACCAGATCAGCACGCTGGCCTTCGGCCGCAAGGGCGCCTCGTGGAACACGCCGGAGAACACCAAGGCCGCCGAGGAGCTCGTCGGCTGGGTCGACAAGGGCTACTTCAACAAGGGCTTCAACGGCCAGGGCTACGACCCGGCGTGGCAGGCGTACGGCAAGGGCGAGGGCGTCTTCCTGATCGGGGGCACCTGGCTGCTCGCCGACCTGCAGAAGGCGCTGGGCAAGGACCTGGGCTTCATGCTGCCGCCGGGCGCCACGGCCGACGCGCCGCCCGTCGCGACCGGCGGGACCGGGCTGCCGTTCGCGATCACGGCCAAGAGCCCCGACCCCGACGCGGCGGCAGCGTACATCGACTTCATCACCAACGCCGACGCGATGAAGGTGCTCACCACCACCGGCAACCTGCCCGTCGCCGACACGGCGCAGCAGAGCGTCCCCGCGGGGCCGCAGCAGGACGTCTTCACCGCGTTCGGCACGGCGACGGCGAAGGACGGGCTGGTGCCGTACCTCGACTACGCGACCCCGACGTTCGCCGACACGCTGGGCGCGGCACTGCAGGACCTGCTGGCCAAGAAGCAGACCCCGCAGGAGTTCCTGGCCACGCTGGAGAAGGACTACAAGACGTTCGCCGAGAGCAACGGGTGAGCATGGGCCGGCCTCCCGGAGAGCCGCGCCGCGTCGCCTACCTCTACCTGCTTCCGGCGTTCGCCGTCTACGCGGTCTTCCTGCTCTACCCGATCGGGCGCGCGGTGCAGCTGTCGCTGTACGACTGGGACGGGCTGTCGCTTGGCCGCTGGGTCGGCCTGGACAACTACGTCGCGATCGTCGCCGACGAGGGGCTGCGGGCCGCGTTCGGCCACGCGCTGGTCCTGGTCGTGTTCTACGCGGCCGGGCCGCTGGTCATCGGGCTGGGGCTGGCCGCGATACTCAACCACGCCAAGGTGCGCGGGCTCGGGTTCTTCCGGACCGTCGTGTTCCTGCCCCAGGTGGTGGCCATGGTCGTGGTGGCCGTGGCCTGGCGGCGCGTCTACGCGCCCGACGGCACGCTCAACACGCTGCTCGGCGCGCTCGGGCTCGACTCGCTGACCAGGGGCTGGCTGGGCGACTACACGTTCGCGCTGCCCGCGGTCGGGGTGGTGGGCACCTGGTTCGAGACCGGCTTGGTGACGGTGCTGCTGCTGGCCGGGATGAGCCGCATCCCCGGCGAGCTGTACGAGGCCGCGCGGCTGGACGGCGCGGGCGCGCTCAGGGAGTTCTTCGCGGTCACGCTGCCGTCGGTGCGCGGGGAGATCGCCGTCGCGCTGACGCTGACGGTGATCGCCGCGCTGCGCACGTTCGATTTGGTGTACGTCACGACGCGGGGCGGGCCCGGCGACTCCACGTCGGTGCCGTCGTACGAGGTCTACCACCGGGCCTTCGGGCTCAGCCAGATCGGCTCGGCGGCGGCCATCGGCGTCACGCTCACCGTGGTCATCTTCGTGATCTCGTTCGGGATCAACCGGTTCGCGGACAGGAGTGCCTCGTGATCTCGCGCGGTGAGCGGGTGGCCAACTACGTCATCCTGTCGGTGTTCGCCGCGTTCGCGCTCTTCCCCATCGTGACGATCCTGTCCGCCGCGCTCGGCCCCGCCGACAGCGGCGGCACGTCCGGGCTGGGCAACTTCACGGCGGCGTGGGAGATCGGCCACTTCGGCACCTACCTGCGCAGCAGCCTGGCCGTGTCGTCGTTCGTCGTGGTTGTGAGCGTGGTGCTGTCGATCATGAGCGGGTACGCGTTCGGCACCATGCGCTTCCGCGGCCAGTCGATGCTGTTCTACCTGTTCATGCTCGGGATCATGATGCCGAGCGAGGCCATCGCGGTGCCGCTCTACTTCGACCTGCGCTCGCTGGGGCTGATCGACACGTTCTGGTCGGTGGCGCTGCCGCAGGTGGCGCTGTCGGTGGCGTTCGGCACGTTCTGGATGCGGGCGTACTTCCGGGCCTCCAGCCGCGCGATCGTGGAGGCCGCCCGCATCGACGGCGCCTCGACCTGGCGCATCCTGTGGCGGGTGCTGGTGCCGCCGGCCCGGCCCGCCGTCGTCACGCTGACCGTGCTGGTCTTCATGTGGACGTGGAACGAGTTCCTCATCCCGCTGATCATGGTGACCAGTGAGTCGCTGCGGACCGCGCCACTGGGGCTGGCCTTCTTCCAGGGCCAGTACACCTCCGGCTTCACCCTGCTCGCCGCCGGCTCGGTCATCGTCGCGACGCCGGTGGTGATTTTTTACCTGTTCCTTCAGCGCCATTTCGTCCGCGGGCTGCTCCAGGGGGCAGTCCGCGAGTAACCGTCGTTCCGGAGGTTCCATGCGTAAACGCCTGTCGCTGGTGCTGGCCGCCACGGTCGCGCTCGCCCTCTTACCCGCCATTCCGTCCGCAGCCTCCGCCGACTCGCCCGTGGACCTCGACGCGCTGTTCGTCGGCGCGCATCCCGACGACGAGGCCTTCAGCCTGTCCACGCTGGGCCAGTGGAACGAGGACCACCACGTCCGCACCGGCGTCGTCACCGTCACCCGGGGCGAGGGCGGCGGCAACGCGGTCGGGCCTGAGGAGGGTCCCGCCCTCGGGCTGCTGCGCGAGGCCGAGGAGCGGTCGGCGGTCGGCAAGGCGGCCGTTCGCGAGGTGTTCAACCTCGACGACGTCGACTTCTACTACACGGTGAGCGCCCCGCTGACCGACCAGATCTGGGGTGCGGACACCCTGGAGAAGGTCGTGCGGGTGGTCCGGCAGACCCGGCCCGAGATGATCCTGACGATGGATCCGGCGCCCTCACCCGGCAACCACGGCAACCATCAGCAGGCGGCACGGCTGGCCGTGCAGGCGTTCTACGCGGCCGCCGACCCCAAGGCGTTCCCCGAACAGATCACGCGTGAGGGGCTGAAGCCGTTCGCGCCGGCCCGGCTGCTGCTCGGCGGCGGGCGCGGCACCTCGCAGACCGGCCCTTCCTGCGCCTCCACCTTCCGTCCCACCAACCCCGCGCAGAACGTGTACGGCGTGTGGAGCGGGCAGCCGTCCCAGAGTCAGGGCAAGACGTGGGCGACCGTCGAGCGCGAGGCGCAGCGCACCTACGCCTCCCAAGGGTGGGCCGTCTTCCCTGACGTGCCGTCGGACCCCGGCCAGCTCGGCTGCGACTTCTTCACGCAGGTGGACTCGCGGGTGCCGTTCCCCGCGC
>NZ_JBFAMX010000778.1:0-4043 GCF_040659615.1 Nonomuraea sp. NPDC049784 | reverse complement strand
GCGATGCTTGCCACGATGCTGGCGACCGCGCTGACCTGGACAATGCCGGCGTCGGCTGCGTCGGCGCCGCTGGTGAGCGCCGCTTCGGGACGTTGTCTGGACGTCAAGGGCAATGTCGACACGCCGGGCGCCGGGCTGGATATCTGGGACTGCACCGGCATGGCCAACCAGTCGTTCGAGTTCACCGCCGCGGGCGAGCTGCGGACGTTGAACGGTACGCGGTGCGTGGACGCCTACGGAAACCAGACCGCACCCGGCACGCCGGTGATCATCTGGTCGTGCAACGGTCAGGCCAACCAGAAGTGGCGGCAGAACTCCGACGGCTCCATCACCGGCATCCAGTCGAGCCTGTGCCTGGACGTCAACCAGGCCGGCACCGCCAACGGCACCGCCGTCATCCTGTGGACCTGCAACGGGCAGGCCAACCAGAAGTGGAACACCACCACTGGTCCCTCCGGTGGCACGCGCCCATGCGACATCTATGCTTCGGGAGGTACGCCCTGCGTGGCCGCGCACAGCACGGTTCGGGCTCTCTACGGCTCGTACAACGGCAACCTCTACCAGGTCAGGCGCTCCTCCGACAACACGACCAGGAACATAGCTGTCCTGACCGCGGGCGGCTCCGCCGACGCCTCCGCCCAGGACTCGTTCTGCGCTGGTACCTCCTGTGTCGTCACCGTCGTCTTCGACCAGTCCGGGAAGGGAAACGACCTGTGGTACCAGGGATCGAGCGTGGTCCCCGGCTCACCCCAGAGCAAGCCCGCGACCGCGACCTCCGAGTCGCTGACGGTCGGGGGGAACAAGGCGTACTCGCTGTACATCAACCCTGGCAACAGCTACTGGAGGGACGGCCACCTGACGGGTGTCCCGACCGGCAGCGCGCCCGAGGGCATGTACATGGTGACCAGCGGCACGCACGTCAACAGCGGCTGCTGCTTCGACTATGGCAACAGCGAGACGACGCGTAAGGCCGACGCCGCTGGAGCGATGGACGCGATCAACTTCAGCAGGCAGTGCTGGTTCGGCGGATGCTCCGGAACCGGCCCCTGGGTCCAGGCGGACCTGGAGTGGGGGCTGTTCCCGGGGGGCAGCCAGTCCTGGAACCCGAACCAGCGGGCTTTCACCAGCAAGTTCGTCACAGCGACGCTCAAGAACAACGGGACGTCGCGATTCGCGATCAAGGGGAGCGACGCGCAGTCGGGCGGCCTCTACACCCTTTACGACGGCTCGCTGCCCTCGGGATACAGCCCGATGAAGAAGCAGGGGGCCATCGTCTTGGGAAGCGGCGGTGACTGCTGCAAGCCCGACGGCGGCGCCAACCTCAGCGCTGGAACCTTCTACGAAGGAGCCATGGTCTCGGGTTACCCGTCCGACGCGACCGAGAACGCGGTGCAGGCCAACATCGTCTCCGCCGGCTACCGCTGATCCGGGCCGCTCCCGATCCACGAACCCGCGGGCGGCGCCTTCATCAACTCGAACGTCGGCCCACTGATTCCTCACGAACCGGTGGCCGACGTTCGGGCAGGTGCGAGAGGCGGTTCGGAACCACCTCTCACGTACATGACAACACGCCACTGACATGAATGATCACGAGACCCAGGCGCGGGCGAAACGATTCGGCGCTGGACATCCTGGGATTGATTCCGACCCGCCCGTAGAGCTGAGCCGCTCGCATGTGAGCACAACATCCCCTAGTGAGGAGTCCGAGATGAACGTCTGCAGGCGGCACAGAAGC
Source organism: Nonomuraea sp. NPDC049784 (assembly GCF_040659615.1). Taxonomy (NCBI): domain Bacteria; kingdom Bacillati; phylum Actinomycetota; class Actinomycetes; order Streptosporangiales; family Streptosporangiaceae; genus Nonomuraea; species Nonomuraea sp. NPDC049784. The sequence continues at coordinate 2,308 of NZ_JBFAMX010000778.1, read as the reverse complement.
CGCCGCGGGATCGCCGCGCCCGGGTAAGACGCCGAACCGAAGTTTCGTGATCACCTTCCGGATTGCGGGCCGCGGTGCGTCAGGTACGGGTCCAGCGCTGGTTGGCGCCGCCGTGGCAGGTGTAGAGCTGGAGCCGGGTGCCGTTGGCGGTGCCCTGGCCCACGGCGTCCAGGCACAGCCCGGACTGCACGCCGGTGATGGAGCCGTCGGAGTTCACGCGCCATTTCTGATTGTCTCCGCCCCAGCAGGAGTAGATCTGGATCCCGGCACCGTTGCCGGTCCCGGCCGCGTCGAGGCACTTGTTGCCATAGACCCTGATCTCGCCGGCCGAAGTGGCGGCCCATTGCTGGTTGTCCCGCCCGTTGCAGTCCCACAACTGCACCGCGGTGCCATCCGCGGTGGCGGCGTTCGGAACGTCCAGGCAACGTCCGGAACCCACTCCCCTGATCGGCCCGGTGCCGTCACCGGGCACGGTGGGAGTCGACGTCGGAGTTGACGAGCCGCCGTCCAGCCCGAAGAAGCGGATGGCGTAGACGGCCATCCCGGCGTGCGGCAGATCGTGGCCGGCGCCGGTGATGGTGTACGCCTCGACCTGCCCGGAGCCGAAGACTCGCCGAGTCCATCCGGATTGCGGGCTGTCAGTGGAGGCCGGAGTCTGGGTCAGTCCGTGCACGTTGGTCCACTGGTCGACCTCTTCCTGCAGCATCGTGTACGGCAGCACGGAGTCGGCGGTGCCGTGCCAGGCCATCACGCGCGGCCGGGGCCCGGTGTAGCCGGGGTAGGCGTTCCTGACCAGGTCGCCCCACTGCTGCGGCGCCTTGTCCCCGCATCCGGCGGGCCCGAGGCAGCCGTAGGGAACTCCGGAGAACGGCGCGCCGGCCTTGAACACGTCCGGATACGTGGCGAGGAGGTTGTTGGTCTCCATCGCGCCGGAGGAGAACCCGGTGGCGAACACCCGCTCCGGGTCACCGTTGTAGCGCTGCAGCACGTAGGCGGTCATGGAGACGATCGACACCGGATCACTGCCGCCACCGTGGCGCAGGGCCTCGTTCGACCACACGTCGAAGCAGTTCGACATGCCGTTGGCGCTCTTGTTCGCCTGCGGGTAGATGACGATGAAGCCGTACCGGTCGGCGAGCGAGGCGAACTCGGTGCCCTGGTGGAAGCCCGGGGCCCAGCCGTTGCAGCCGTGCATCGCCACCAGCACGCCGGGGCGGGAGGCCACTCTGTCGGGGACGTAGAGGTACATCCGCAGGCCGCCGGGGTTGGCTCCGAAGTTCGTCACTTCGGTCAGAGCCGCTGCCGACGCTCGCGGGGCAACGGTGAGGAACATGGACAGTGCGGCGGCCACGACAGCGATCAGAGCCGCCACGCCGGCTCCGATGGTGGCGTACGCCCTAGGACGCGGTTTCATTCGCTGCCCTTCTCTTCACGTGTTCGGCCTCTCTGTGGGGGCTGCCGTCTTGGCGGTACGCATCGGACGGCCCCTCCCTCCGAGTCGCCGACGCTCGCGAGCCGACTGCGCCGATACGGGACGGGGAGCGGCCACGGAGCGTCCGGCGGCCTGGTGAGGCGAGGACCGCAGGGTGTGGTGCCTGTGCGGATCTCGCTCGGCTGCGGTCGTCAGCGCGTGCTCGGCCAACGCCAGTTGTTAGCGCTAACAAGCAGCTTGCTCGTCGAACTCCTCCTCGGAGGGCCGGTGGGAGGTGGTGGCGCAACGGAGCAAATACGAGACAGAAAGGTAATGTCAAGAGTCCCCGGATCGCCAGCGGATCAAAGGAGACGGCGGCCGAGCGCGCTCACCTGGCGTTTCCCGGGCAAGGCCGGAGTCGATCGACGAGGGTGTCGCCATGAAACTTTCACCTGAAGTCCCGCACGGCCAGCCAGGCCGAAACTTTCAGGCACACCAGATCGACCATGGTGCCACTCCAAGGGGCATAGCGTCGACGGGCGTCGCCGAAAGTTTTCACTACTTCCTTGACAAGTTTCGGCGAGATTCCCACACTGAGTCCCCGAGGCGATCTCCCTGTCAGATCGGTGGTGCGCGACAGGGGCCGCCGTCATGACGCCCTTGTGGTGCGCGTTCCCCGTGAACGCGGCGTCGTGTCCTGCGGGTGTTCCCGCACGCTCCTATCCGATGATTTGCTTATGGAGGCTCAGGCATGCGCGTCACCGCCACGTCCCCACCTGCCACCCGACGGCCGCTCGGCGGGCGCCGCCGGGCGCTGATCGCCGGCGCACTCGGCGCACTCGGCCTGATCACGGCGCTGACGGCGCCGCTACCAGCGGAAGCCGCGGCGAGCACGCT
>NZ_JBFAMX010000777.1:0-4066 GCF_040659615.1 Nonomuraea sp. NPDC049784 | reverse complement strand
CGCGAACATGGTCAGCGGCGCGCTCGGCGGCCTGCCGGTGGCCGGCGTGATCGTGCGCAGCACCGCGAACGTGCAGGCGGGCGCGCGTACCCGCTGGTCGGCGGTCCTGCACGGGGTGTGGGTGCTGGTGTTCGCGATCGGGTTCGGCTGGACGATCAAGCTGATCCCGCTGGAGGCGCTGGCGGGGTTGCTGGTGTTCATCGGCGTGCAGATGGTGAACCTGGCCCACATCAGGAAGGTGCACGGCCACGGCGAGGTGCCCGTCTACGTGGTGACGATGCTCGCCGTGATCCTGCTCGGGCTCGCCGAAGGCGTGCTGGCGGGGCTGGCTCTGGCCGCGCTGCTTGCGCTGCGCCGCCTGACCTGGGTCACGGTGCTGAAGCGGGAGGACCGCGACGGCCGGTTGCACGTGACGATCTCCGGTTCGCTGACGTTCCTGGGTGTGCCCAGGCTGACGCGCGAGCTGCGGACCATCGCCCCCGGCGCCGACGTGGACCTCGACCTGAACATCGACTTCATGGACAACGCCGCCTTCGAGGCCCTCCACTCCTGGCGGCTCGACCACGAGCGCATGGGTGGCACGATCGACATCGACGAGCTGCACGACGAGTGGTACTCGCTGGCGGCCAGCGGGGCGCGCATGTTCCCCGTCAAGTCGCCGCCCAAGGCGCCGGACCGCTGGTGGCTGCCGTGGGCGCACCGGCACCGCCGTCCCCCTGCGGCGCCGGGCTCCGCGGGTGCGGAATGCCAGCTGACGGTGGGGGCGCGGGAATTCCACCGGCGTACGGCGCCGCTGCTCCGGCCCATCTTCACGGAGCTGGCCCGTAAGCAGCAGCCGACGCACCTGTTCATCACGTGCGCGGATTCCAGGATCGTGCCCAGCCTGATCACCGCGAGCGGCCCCGGCGACCTGTTCACCGTGCGCAACATCGGCAACCTGGTGCCGCGCAGGGGCTCCGAGCCGCACGACGACTCGGTGGTGGCGGCGATCGAGTACGCCACGCAGGTCCTGGGCGTGCACACGATCACGGTGTGCGGCCATTCCGGGTGCGGCGCGATGGCGGGGGTGCTCAGCGGAGGCGTGCAGGCAGGCAGCCTGCCGGGGCTGAGACGGTGGCTGCGGCACGGAAACCACAGCCTGGCCACGTTCATCGAGACCGAGGGCGATCGGCTGCACAGCGGCGCTCTGGACGTCCTGTGCCGGGTCAACGTGCAGCAGCAGCTGGAGAACCTGCGCACCTACCGCAAGGTCGACGAGCAGGTCCGGGCCGGGAAGCTGGAGCTGGTGGGATTGTTCTTCGACATCGGCTCGGCGAGGGTGCACATCGTGCCGCCGCTGCGCCCCACGGGCTCCGCTCTGCGTGAAGAAGACCCATCGCACGCCGACGATGGGCGAACAATGAGTGCGTGAAGCTTCTCATCATTGGTGGTTCAGGGTTCCTGGGTCGTGCCGTCGTCGTCGAGGCGCTGGCCCGCGGGCATGAGGTGACGACGTTCAACAGGGGGCGGAGCGGGGCCGACGTGCCCGGCGCCGAGGTCGTGCGGGGCGACCGGGAGGTGCGCGCGGACCTCGATCGGCTGGTCGCCGGCCGGTCGTGGGACGCCGTGGTCGACACCTCCGGCTACACGCCACGGGTCGTGGGCGAGTCGGCGAGGGCACTGTCCGGACATGCCGGCACGTACGCCTTCGTCTCCAGCGTCTCGGCCATCGACGGCTTTCCCGGCGAACCGGCCACCGAGGACACGCCCGGATGGGCGTGCGCGCCGGACGCCGGGCCCGACGACGGCGACTACGGGGTGCTGAAGGCGGGGTGCGAGCGGGCGGTCCAGCAGGGGTTCGATGGTAATGCGCTGATCGTCCGGCCCGGCCTGATCCTGGGGCCGCACGAGAACGTGGCCAGGCTGCCATGGTGGCTGAGCAGGATCGCGCGCGGCGGCCGGGTCCTGGCCCCCGGCGACCCGGCCACGCCGATGCAGCTCGTGGACGCGCGCGACGTGGCGATCTTCACCCTCGACCACGCGGAGCGAGGCACGTCCGACACCTTCCTGGTGACGGGGCCCGCGGGCAACACCACCTATGGCGAGTGGCTCGGTCTCTGCAAGGAGTCGACGGGGTCGGACGCGGAGTTCGTGTGGGTGGACAGCGGGTTCCTGCTGGAGCAGGGGGCCGGAGCGTTCGTGGAGCTGCCGCTGTGGGGTGGGCCGCCGTCCGCGGAGGTCGGCAACTTCTGGAGCGTGCCGACGGCCAGGGCGGAGGCGGCGGGGCTGAGCACGCGTCCGGTGGCGGAGATCGTCCGTGACACGTGGGCCTGGCTCCGCGAGATCCCGGAGGAGGAGCGCGTTTACGGCGTCAAGACCACGCACGGGATGGCGCCGGAGAAGGAGGCCGCCATCCTCGCGGCGTGGGCGGCCCGTTCTGAGTAATCCTCCGCAGACGTGGCGCCCGGGGGCGGGTTAGTTTCGCGGACGCCGGCGAGGTTCTCCAGGTAGCCCATGGCGCTCCTCGCGGCGTCGGTCCTGACTCCCAGGGGCCGGAGGGGCGGAGGCTGTGCGGTTGCTTCCGCCCCTCACCTTTTACCTCGGCTAACACAGAGGAAACAGCTGTGCCGCAATGCTGCCTCGCATGGCTTTGCGTTCCTTGCCCCTTTTATCCCTTGCGTTCGCAGCCCGGCCCGGGACGCTGCGGCGCCGGCGGGCTCTGCCGGCGTCCCTCCTCACCGTGGCTGCCCTGCTCTTCTCACTCTCCCTGAGCAGTCCCTCCCCTGCCTCCAGCCCCGCCGCCGTCCTCCTCGCACCCCGTCCGGTCGCCGTGGCATCGGCCCTCGCGCCTTCGCGCAAGTCGTACAAGAAGTCGTTGACCCGCGCCCTCGACCGCTACGTGAACCACCTCTCGGGCCGGCTCTCGGTGTCCGTGCGCGACCTGTCCTCGGGCCTGTCCTACACCTACCACCGCGGCCTCAGGATGGCCACGGCCAGCATCGTCAAGGTCGACATCCTGGTCACGCTGCTGCTCAGGGCCCAGCGCCGGCACCGCGGCCTCACCGCCGGGGAGAAGCGTCTGGCGGCGCGGGCCATCAAGGTGAGCGACAACGCCGCCGCATCGGCGCTGTGGCGGGCGATCGGCGGGGCGTCCGGCCTGGCCGCCGCCAACAGGAAGCTCGGGCTGCGCGACACGGCGCCCGGCCCGGGAGGGGCGTGGGGCGCGACCACGACCAGCGCCACCGACCAGGTGCGTCTCATGACCGCCCTCACCTCCGCCAAGAGCCCGCTCTCCGCCAAGAACCGCCGGTACGTGCTGCGCCTCATGAGCGATGTGACGCGGGCGCAGTCATGGGGCGTCAGCGCTGCCGGGCGCAAGGGCGTCGCGCTCAAGAACGGCTGGCTGCCCCGTCCCCGGGACGGGGGGCGGTGGACGGTCAACAGCGTCGGCCGGGTCCGCAGCCGCGGGCACACGTACCTGATCGCCGTCATCTCGGATCGTCACCGCTCGATGGGGGTGGGGGTGAAGGCTGTCGAGACCGTCGCCAAGCTCGTCACCAAGGCCCTCGCCAAGGCCTCCTGAGCACGTCAGCCGCATTGCATCTACCGAAAAATATTCTGGAGGAGCTGTCCGTAAGTAAGATTCCGTAGATCCACGGCATTGGTCCAATATTTTGTCATGCCGTCGTTCACCCCTCTGATGCCTGGTGATCCCCCAGAGCTGGCCGGCCTGGAACTGCTCGGCAAGCTCGGAGAGGGCGGGCAGGGCGTCGTCTATCTGGCCAGGACCCCCATGGGCATGTACGTGGCCATCAAGTGGCTGCGCCTCGAGCGGTCCGACGACCAGAAGAGCGTCGAGCGGTTCCTGCGCGAGGCGGAGGTCGCCCAGCGGGTGGCGCAGTTCTGCACCGCGGCCGTACTCAGCACGGGCGTCGAGCACAACCGCCCGTACATCATGAGCGAGTTCGTCGAGGGGCCCTCCCTGGAGCGGGCCGTGCGGAATGACGGCCCGCACACCGGCCCGGCGCTGGATCGGCTGGCCATCGGCACCGCCACCGCGCTGGCCGCGATCCACGCGGCCAACGTC
>NZ_JBFAMX010000776.1:0-4069 GCF_040659615.1 Nonomuraea sp. NPDC049784 | reverse complement strand
GCGCCGGCCTGAGCGCCCTTCTCGCTCTGCGCAGCCCGGTTTGCCGCGTCGTGACACGCGAGCTCGTCCACCAGCCGCCACGTCCGGGTGCAGCGCATCCGGTCGAGCCCGGCCACCGGCAGCCCCGCGACGCGGACTACGAAGACAGGCGACAGTGCATAATCGGGATCAACGAGCCTTACCGGGTCGCCGTCCCCAGCGACGGGGACGGCGTGCGCTACATGGGTCAATGGAACGCGCTCCTCGTGGGGGTTCGTCAGGGGCCGAGGGCGCCCACGGCACGGGCGCCCTCGGCCCTGCTCGTCACATCAGTGGCCGTGCGGGCTCTACTCCTCCGGAGCCCAGCAGCTGGTGGCCGTCAGGTACGACGAGCAGTAGCCGGTGGCCGAGGAGGCGCCGGTCTCGATGGTGCCGTGGCCCTCCACCACGATGGAGTCGGCCGACACGACGTCAATGGAGTCGACGTCCAGGCCGCGCAGGTCGAGCTTGAGGTTCTCACCGGACATGTTTGTCTCCTTCTGAGATGAAGATGTCGAAATACTGTTGATCTGAACGGGTCACGCTGTCGCCGGAGTGGGCATCACCTCCCCGCGTACAAGGACCGGCATGGGGCGGGCCACCAGGGGCCCGCCGGTCGGTGGGGTGCCCATCGCCAGGAAGGACAGGCTCCGCAGGGGGGTTCCGACGAGGCCGAGCACCTCGTCGGTGGTCTCGTTGGCGCCGTCGGAGTGGATGCGTGTGGCCAGGCCCAATGCGGCGGCGGCCAGTGCGGCCCGCTGGGCCACCAGGCCCGCCTCCATCTGCTGCATGCGGTACCAGCGGTCGCCGAACAGGTGCGCGCCCGCGACCGGATCGCCCACGGGGACCAGCGCGGCGGCGGCCCCGCGCAGCGCCACCCGCGTGTTGGCCAGCAGCCGCCCGGTGGCCACGGCGTCCACCTGGCCGGCGCCGGCCAGTTCGTGGAGCGTGTGTCGTGCCGGGTCGTACCAGTAGGCGCCGCGGGGCAGCCCCTCCACCCGCAGGGACAGCAGGCACAGCGCGGTCGCGGCGGGCCCTGTCGCGGCACCGGGCAGGTCGGCCGGGTAGCCGCCGCCCGCCGCCACGAGCACGCCGCCGAGCGCTCCCTCCATGAGCGGCACCGGCCGGTAGCCGGCCAGTGGGGACGTACGGCGCGGCACCCCCGCGGCCGGCCAGGCCCCTGCCGCGGGCTCCGGAGCCGGGACGGCCCGGCCCGCCCACGCCGGTAGCCGCGGCCGCAGCGCCCCGGTCAGCTCTGGTGAGCCCGCCTCGTCCCGGGAGCCGCCGTCCGGGGACGTGGACGGGCCAAGGGAGGCGGACGTGCAGGCCCGGTGCAGGGCCGCGGCGGGGCCGTCGGGCATGGCCCTGGGCAGCGGCGTGCTCTCCCCCGCCGCCGGCTGCGACATCAGCTCGCCGGCACGGGAGGAGGCCGGCGGCTCACCGGCGCGGGCGTGGGGCAGGGTGAAGGTGAGCACGGCCAGCGCGGCCTCCCGGGCGCCGTCGAGCCCGAGCAGCCGGTCCACCTCACCGTCCGGGAACCGCAGGCAGGCCCGGCCCGCCAGTCCCAGCCGCCCGCCCACGGCCAGCGCCTGGGCCACGAGCACACCGGTCTCCTGGCAGATCAGGCGGTAGCCGAAGTCGCCGTACTTGAACATCGACCGCCAGAACACCGCGGACAGGACGACCGCCATGTCCGCCACAGGACCGTCCACGAGCAGGCCGGTCAGCGCCGGGACGTGGTCGCCGCCGCGCACGCGCTCCAGCTCGTGGTGGACCGGGTTGTAGTGGTACAGGGCGGCGGGCAGGTGCGGCTCGCCCGCGGCCACGTACGCCTCGATCGGGTACAGCCCTCCGCCTGACGGTGCGGGCCGGCCGGTGAGCAGCAGGGGCGGCCGCCCCTGGGGCTCGCCGCGGTCGTCGAGGTGGTGGGACCACACGAGCCTGGTCATGCCGAGCAGGTCCCGCAGCAGCTCGCCGATGAGGCCGAGGACCGAGCCGTCGCCGGCGGCCCAGGGCAGCCGCGCGCGTTCGGCGCCCGGGTAGCGCTTGTGCCTGGTCGGCGCGGCGGCCCAGTCGATGGACAGCGGGCCCCGGTTCCGCATGGCGGCCAGGTAGCGACGGGTGGCCGCGCCGGGCGCGCTCGTCGCCGTGGTCGTGTGCATCAGGGTCTGCCTCGCTTCCTTCGTCGTGCCCCAAGGGCTGTGGCGACCAGTCAGGGGAAAGGGTGAGGGTACGGGTTGAGCTCCGCGGGCCGCAGGTCGCGATTCCGGTAACCGAGGAGCCGTGGCAGGCTCAGCAACCGCGGCAGGCCGTGGACGCGCCGGTAACGGTGCCCGAACGTCATGGACGTCGTCCCCGGCACGATGACCTTCGCGCCGAACAGGCCGCACGCTCGCGCCTCGGGCGAGGTGATGTCGACGGCGATCACGTCGAGCCCGCCGGCCAGGTAGCGCCCGGCCAGCTCGGCCACGTCCGCGCAGAGGTCGTCGTGCTTGGGCCAGCCCACCCGGGCCGTCACCTCCGCCACGGTCAGCGCGGGCCCGTCCAGCGGCAGGAAGCCCAGCCGGTCGAACGCGTCCGGGTGGCCGTAGGTCAGGGGATGGTGCTCCAGCAGCCGCACCTCGCCGGAGTCGGCCGCCAGCCGAGCCGACGACGCCGGGTCGTAGCGTTCGACATGGCTCGCCAGCATCGGGCTCAGGTCCTCCAGCGCCCGGCGGAGCGCCCGTTCCGGGGCCAGGTGCGAGGCGGAGCCGCACAGTGCCCGCGGCCGGTCCGGCCGGCCCAGCGCGTCGACGGCCATCACCCAGAACACCGGTACCCGCTGCTCCAGCAGCGCGGCGAACGCGTGCACGTCGTAGCCCAGCCGGTCCCGCACCCGCTGGGCGAGCATCGGGATGCGGCGGTCGGCCGCCGAGCCGAGGTCGACGCGCGGGATGGGCATCCGGGCATACCAGGTGGCCAGGGCCGCGTCCCGCTCGGCCACCTCCAGCAGGCCGTACAGGATCGCCTCGGCCGGGTGGCCGCCCAGGGCACAGCCGTTGGAGCACTCGTAGGCGAATCCGAGGTCGTCCGCCGGGCGGGGGCCGAAGAAGGCGTAGCTCTCCGGTACCAGCACCGGCGCCTCCCGGCCGAAGGAGTACGCCCACACCCAGGACGTGGGCCGCTCCGGGTGGAAGCGGGTGAACAGGAAGCCTGGCTGGTCGTACCAGTCGTCGGGGTAGAGGCCCAGCGTGCGCGGGTCGAGGGCGTGGTCGGCGACGTCGTCGTACGCGGCGCGCACGACGGTCCGCCGGCCACGCGGGTGGATGCCGGCGATACGCTCCAGGGCCTCGGCGACGGCGGTGGCCCGCGCGGAGGCGAAGTCGTCGCTGCGGCCGTAGCCGTGGTGGCTCTCGTGCTCGGTGCGGGCCGGGCTGAGCCGGGCGACCGCCATCGGGCCGCCGCCGCGCTCCTGCGCGATCAGAGCCTGCACGATGCCGGTCTCCGCGTCGACGAACCGCTGTTCCAGTTCCGCCCCCCGGCCGCTGATGCCGCTGACCCGGAACGTCGCGGGATCCGGCTTGGGCGCCGGGCGCGGGACGTACTGCCCGGAGTGTGGACCGTCGTCCGGCCGCGCGCCGCAGTCGGGACAGAGCGGGTCGGGCAGGAAGGGGTGGCGGCGCACCGCGGCGGTCGGCAGGTGGACCTTCAGCAGCGCGCCAACGGTCCGCGCGGAGCCGGGGTCGTGCCGCAGCCGGTGAATCTCATCGGCGACCAGCGCGGCGACCGTATGCGCGACGAGCGGCGTGAGCAGGGCGCTGGGCCGCGAGTCGAGGTCCGCACCCCACCGCGCGCGCAGCATGTCACGCGCCACCGCGTCCGGCCGGTTGCCCGCGCGCCTCCGTCCCACACAGGTCGGGCAGCCGGGCCGGGACGGACGCGCGGCCGGGCCCACCAGTGCCCAGCCGGCCTCGATCCGCACCGGCAGCCACGGCACGTCCCGCTCGGCCGCGCGTCGCGCCACCGCGGGGTACGGCCGCACGTCGTCGGCGTCGCTCGCGACGACGATCGC
>NZ_JBFAMX010000775.1:0-4098 GCF_040659615.1 Nonomuraea sp. NPDC049784 | reverse complement strand
GTCGAGTCGGTCACGCACGCCGGGCACGTGCCCCCCTTCAGCGAGACCGTGAGCGCCCCGGTGGGCAGCGCGCCTGTGCCGCGCGAGGACGCGACGGTGGCCGGCGAAGGTGACGCGCCGTTCTTCCTTGTGGTCTTCTCCCTGCTCGCCCTGGCCACCACGTTGCCACTGCCCCTGCTGTGGGCCCAGCCGGCCGTGGCGGCGATCCTGACCTCCGGGGCGTGCCTGCTGTCGATCACGGCTTTCCACACGCTGACCGTGGCGGGCGTGGTGGCGCAGCTGGTCACCGGCTACCGGCTCGGCCGTCACGGGTCGCAGGCGGCGGCCGTGCTGGTCGCCGTGCCGTACGCGGTGCCGGCGGTGGCGCTCGGTCCTGGCGACCACGTGTGGAGGCTCACGCTGGTGCTGGCGTTCCTGGCCCCGGCGGCGGCGCTGGCCGGGATCGCCGTGCGGGCCCGGCACAAGGCGACGGCCGACACCGCCGCCCGGCAGGTCATCGCCGACAGCCTGCTCGAGCACACCGCCCGCGGCGAGCGTGCCCGCATCGCCCGCGAACTGCACGACGTGGTCGCCCACCACATCTCCATGGTGGCCGTGCAGGCGGAGACGGCCCGGGTGGCCGTTCCCGGGATGCCGGCGGCGGGCGCGGAACGACTGCTGGCGATCGGCGACACCGCCAGGGCGGCGCTGACCGAGATGCGGCGGCTGCTCGGCGTGCTGCGCGAGGACGCCGAGGCCGAACCCGTCCGGCGTCCCCAGCCCGGCCTGCGCCTCCACGAGCTCAATGAGCTGATCGACGAGGCGCGGGAGGCGTCGGGTACGAGCACCCGGCTGATCCTGCGTGGTTCGCCGGTGGAGCTCGACCCCGGCGTGGAGTTGGCCGCGTACCGGATCATCCAGGAGGCGCTCACCAACGCGCGGCGGCACGCGCCGGGGGCGGCGGTGGACGTGGAGCTCGACTACACCGGCGAGGACCTGCGCCTGCTGGTGCGCGACAACGGCCCCGGGCCGTCGAGCGCGGAACGGGGCGGGCACGGCCTGTCCGGCATGCGCGAGCGTGCCGCCGCGGCCGGCGGCGAGCTCCGCACGGGCCCCGCGTACGGCGGCGGCTTCCTCGTGGAGGCCCGGCTGCCGGGAAGGGACGGGACGGCCGGATGAGCGGCGAGCACTCCAAGGTCAGGATCGTCATCGCCGACGATCACCTGGTCGTGCGGACCGGGTTCGCCGAGCTGCTCGACACCCAGCCCGACTTCAAGGTCGCGGGCACCGCCGCCGACGGGGCCGAGGCCGTGCGGGCCTGCCGTGAGCTCTCCCCCGACGTGGTCCTCATGGACGTGCGCATGCCGGTCATGGACGGCATCGAGGCCACCAGGCGGCTCGCCGGCGGGCCGAAGGTGCTCATCCTGACCACGTTCGACCTCGACGAGTACGTCTACGACGCCCTCCGCGCGGGAGCCAGCGGCTTCCTGCTCAAAGACGTCACGGCCGAGCGCCTCTTCGACGCGGTCCGCGTCATCGCCGCCGGCGAGGCGCTGCTGGCGCCGGCGGTCACCCGCCGCCACATCAGCGAGTTCGCCCGCCTGGGCCCGAAACCGGACACGTCGGCGCTCTCCTCGCTCACCCCTCGCGAGACGCAGGTCCTGCGGCTGGTCGCCGAGGGCCTGTCCAATCCCGAGATCGCGGCCAGGCTGGTGGTCACCGAGGAGACGGTCAAAACGCACGTGAGCCGCATCCTGGGCAAGCTCGGCCTGCGCGACAGGACCCAGGCCGTCGTCGCCGCGTACGAGACGGGCCTGGTCGTGCCGCGCGGCCGGGTGTGAGCGTCAGAAGTCGAACTTGTCGACGTTGTCCTTGTTGAACACGGTCGGCTTGCCGAGCAGCACCTCGCCCTTGGCCCCGACCGTGTACTCACCGAGCTTGCCCGCCTTGAACTTCTCCCCCTCGGCCCCGGTGATCTGCCCGGACGCGAGCGCGGCCGCGGCGTACGACGCCAGGTAGCCCAGGTCGGCCGGGTTCCACAGCTCGAACGCCTCGATGGTCCCGTCCTTGACGAACTTCCTGAGCTGGTTGGGGGTGCCGAGCCCGGTGAGCTTGACTTTCCCCTTGTACGGCGAGTCCGACAGGTAGCGGGCGGCCGCGGCGATCCCCACGGTCGTGGGCGAGATGATGCCCGCCAGGTCCGGATACGAGCGGAGAAGTCCCTGCATCTCGGTGAACGACTTCTGGTCGTCGTCGTTGCCGTAGGCGACCTTGACCAGCTCCATGTCCTTGTACTCGGGCTTCTTGAGCTCGTCCTTCATGAAGTCGATCCAGGTGTTCTGGTTCGTGGCGTTGGGGGTGGCGGACAGGACGGCGATCTTGCCCTTGTGCCCGATCTGCTCGGCCAGCAGCTGCACCTCCGTGCGGCCCAGGTCCTCCGCGCCGGCCTGGTTGACGAACACGTGACGGCCCTCGGCGGCGGTGTCGGAGTCGTAGCTGACGACCTTGATCCCGGCGGCCATCGCCTGCTTGAGGGCGGGCACGACGGCGTTCGGGTCGTTCGCGGAGATGACGATGGCGTCCTGCTTCTGCTGCATCAGCGTGTTGATGTAGGACACCTGCGAGGACGCGCTGGCGTCGGACGGCCCGACCTCCTTGCCCTCGCCGCCGAACTCCTTGGCGGCCTCGACGCCGCCGCCGTCGGCGATCGTGAAGTACGGGTTGTTGACCTGCTTGGGCAGGAACGCGATCTTCAGTCCCTGCTTGAGGGGAGCGTTCGGATTGGCCGCGGCGGACGACGCGGCGGCTGTGGCGGAGGCGGAGGACTGCTGTGCCACGTCGCTCTTCGTCGTGCCGCCGCAGGCGGCCGTCAGCAGGATGAGTCCGGCAAGGAGCGCCGTGGGCCGCCAAGGGGTGCGCGTTGTCATGAAGCGGACTTCCCTTCCACTTGTGGTGATGTGCGCCGCCGCCATACCGCCCCCAAGTTCGGCGCCAGCACGGATGCGACGAGCAGCAGGCCCGTCACGAAGTTCAGGACCTCGTTGGCCACGTCGGCGAGGATGAGTGCGTTGCGCACGACGCCGAGCAGCAGCACCGCCATCAGGACCCCGGGCAGCGTGCCGCGCCCACCGAAGATCGACACCCCTCCGAGCAGAACGGCGGCCACCACGGCCAGCTCGAGCCCGACGCCGTTGTCCGCCCTGGCGCTGGCGTAGCGGAACGTGTAGACGAGGGACGCCAGCGACGCCATCACTCCGGAGGCCGCGAAGAGCCAGAGCTTGATCCGCTTGACCCAGACGCCCGCGAAGAAGGCGGCCTCCACGTTCGAGCCGAGCGCGAAGATCGACCGGCCCAGCCCCGTCGCGTGCAGCACCACGGCCGCCACCGCCGCCAGCACCGCGACCAGCACGGTCGCGAGGGGGATCGGCCCGATCGAGGCCGTCGCCAAGCTCGTGTACGCGGGCGGCAGATCGGCCACCGCCTGGTCGCCGAGCATCACGTACGCCAGGCCGCGGAACAGCGCGAACGTGCCGATCGTGACCGCCAGCGAGGGCAGGCCGAGCCGGGTGACGAGCAGCCCGTTGAACGCCCCGCACGCGGCGCCCACCAGCAGGCAGATGGGCATGATCGCCTCGATCGGGAGCCCCGCGTTCCACAGCCGGCCGAGCACCGCGCACGACAGGCCCAGAGTGGAGGCCACGGACAGGTCGATCTCGGCCGCGACGATCACGAGTGTCATGGTCAGGGCCATGAGGGCGATCTCGGTGGTGTCGAGGAGCAGGAAGGAGACGTTCGACCCGTTCGCGAACCCGTCCACGCCCAGCGAGGCCCACACGATCACGCCGGCGAGCAGGACGAGGATGAGCCCCTCCCACCGGCGGGCCATCCGGACGAGATCAACGGCCATCGTCGGGCCTCCCAGAAGCGGGGTCGGTGGAATCGTGGAACCTCCGGCGGCGGAGCGCGGCGGCGACGCGCAGGGCCAGCACGCGGTCAAGGACGATGGCGGCGATCAGCAGGGCGCCGACGCGAACTCTTTTCCACCTTCGTACTCGCTGATCTCGACCCGGTTTACACCCTCAAGAAGCTGAACGCGCTCGTCTCTCCACACCCCTATGA
>NZ_JBFAMX010000774.1:0-4109 GCF_040659615.1 Nonomuraea sp. NPDC049784 | reverse complement strand
CGGGCGAAGCGGGCGCGGCTGCGCGCGCCATCCGTACCCGGTCGCGATGGCCCGCCACGGCGGCGCAAAGCCCGCCGTCGTCGGGGGCGCCCGAAAGGTCCAGCACGAGGCCGCGCCCGTCCCCCAGCAGCTCGGCGATCGGCCGCGCGCCCACCGGCCCGTTGACGGCATCCGCCGGTCCGTGAGCCATCTGCGTCACCACGCCGTCCTCCCATGGCGCCGCAGAACCCGGGTCCGCGGGTAGCGCCCGGGTGGGCGGGTCCGCCGGGATCGCCTCCAGCCGCGGCGCGAAGCGGCCGACAGGCGGATGCGGCGCGCCGGGCGCGTAGTCCACGTCCGTCCCCTCGACCATCCCCGCGAAGTGCCGCTTGGCGTCCGGCAGCTCCAGCGCCTCGCCCAGCACCTCCCGCAACGCATCCACCTGCGGCCCTGGACGCATCAGCGCCACCTGGGCCCGGGTGTTGCGCAGCACCCTGGCCGCCACCGGGTGCCGCTCGGCGGTGTAGGTGTCCAGCAGGCCGTCAGGGGCGAGCCCCCGCACCACCAGGGCCAGCTTCCATCCCAGGTTGACCGCGTCCTGCAGCCCCAGGTTGAGCCCCTGGCCGCCGATCGGCGAGTGCACGTGCGCCGCGTCCCCCGCCAGCAGCACCCGCCCCTTGCGGTACGTCTCCGCGTGCCGGGTGTTGTCGCTGTAGCGGATGCCGGTCTCCAGCCGCTCGACCACCACGTCCTGGCCGGTCACGCGCCGCAGGCTGCCCTCCAGCTCCTCGGCCGTCATCGGCGCGTCCCGTTCGTCAGGCCCGGCGTCGAACTCGATGGTGGCGATCTCCCCCGGCACCAGCGACCGGTTCACCAGCCCGCCCGGGCCGCGTAGCGACGACGACACCGCGCCGGGAGAGGCGAGTTCGGCCACGGCGGTCCGCCCCGTCATGGTCGGCGGCGTCCCGTCGAACGCGAACCCCGACCGCTTGCGCACCACGCTCCGCCCTCCGTCGCACCCCACGAGGTACGCCGCCCGCACCACTCGCCCGTCGGCCAGCGTGGCGACGGCGGCGGCCTCGTCCTGCGCGACGTCCACCACCGCGCACCCCTGCCAGATCCGCACCCCCATCCCGGCGGCCCGCTCGGCCAGGATGCCTTCCAGGCTGTCCTGCCTGAGCATGAGGTACTCGGCCTTCCCGCTCTCGTCGAGCAGCGGCAGACCGCTGAAGTGCCCCCTGATCAGCCCGCCCTGGAGCAGCTCCACCATCAGGGCGACCAGGTCCGCCCCTGCGGGCTCGCGCCGGGCGGCCAGCTCGTCGAGCATCGCCCACTGCGCCTCGGCCACCGGCTCGACCAGGCCGCGCAGGGCCAGCGACTGCACGGTGCGCGCGTTGAGCGAGCGCAGCCCGAGGCTGCGCGTCCTGCGTTCGTCGCCCGTGGCCGCCTCCAGGACCACCGGGTCGGCCCCGCCCAGCTTGAGCTCGCACGCCAGCAGCAGCCCCACGGGCCCGCCGCCAACGATGATCACGTCAGCCATCTCACTCCTTACTTACAACGTAAGCTTACGTCGTAAGTAGAGCACATACACCGTAAGCTTTGTCAAGCCGGAGAGAGGAGCGCGAGGGATGGCACGACGGGAGCCGCTGAACAGGGAGAAGGTCCTGGACGCGGCCCTGGAGCTGGCCGACAAGGAGGGCCTGCAAGGTCTTGCCATGCGGCGGCTGGCGAAGAAGCTCGGCGTCGAGGCGATGTCGCTCTACAACCACGTCTCGAACAAGGCCGACATCCTCGACGGCATCGCCGAGCGGGTGTTCGGCCAGGTCGAGCGGCCGGACCCGGCGCTGACGTGGCAGGAGCAGGTGCGCGAGGTGGCGCTGAGCATGTACCGGGTGTTCGGCCGCCATCCGGTGGTGCCGCTCGCGCTGGTCACCGACCGGTCCAATCCGACCTCCGTACGGGCGCTGGAGCCGCTCGACGCGCTGGTGGGAGCGCTGTTCCAGGCGGGGTTCGACGACGTGGGCACGTGGCGGGCGCTGGGCGCGGTGAACAGCCTGGTGTTCGGGTCGCTGCTGCTGTCCACGGGCGGGTTCACCGGCGATCCCGGCGTGCACGCCGGCGAGCAGGGGGTCAGCGCGTACATCCGCGAGATGGACCCCGTGCGGCTGCCGCACTTCAGCCGGCTGCTGCGGAGCACGCGGCAGGGCGTGGACCTGGAGGCGGACTTCACGCAGGCCCTGGACATGCTGATCCACGGCCTCGCGGCCGAGGCGGAGCGGTCCCGTAACCGCACATGATCCGCACCGAAGCGCGGCGGGAGCGTGGGGGCAATGGCTGGAGCACCGCGGGGTCTCCAGTGCCCGCCCGAACTAGTGGAACAAACTATTCCGTTCTGCTAGACTGAGGGCATAACGAAAGGGGCTCACCGATGAGCGACATCACCAGCGGTTGGGACGTACTGGACTCCGCGCACGAGGCGCTGCGCCGGGTCGCCGGCGCCGTTCCCGCCGCCGCCTGGCACCTCCCGACGCCCTGCTCGGCCTGGGACGTCACGCAGGTGCTCCAGCACGCGGCAGGCGACCAGATCGGCTTCGCCGCCGCGCTCACCGGTGAGCCCGGCCCCGCCTTCAACCCGTTCGACCCGTCGGGCGAGCTGGAGGGGGACCCGGCGGCGTTCACGGAGGACGCGCTGGCCCGCTCGGCCAGGGCGTGGGCCGGCGTCGACCGGGACGCCGCGCAGGTGCCGACGCCGGTGCCGCCGCACAAGATGTCCCCGTGGTCGGGCTCGACGGCGTGCGCGCTCGACGCCGCCGTGCACGCCTGGGACATCGCGGTCGCCACGGGCCAGGCCTCCCCGCTGACGCCGGACCTGGCGCGGCCCCTGCTGAAGGTGGCCCAGGAGATCGTCGAGCCGCTCCGCGCCTGGGGCGCGTACGCCGCCGTGCTGGAGCCCGAGCAGGGAGACGACGACGTGGCGGCGCTCCTGCGCTACCTCGGCCGCGACCCCGGCTGGACCCCCTCCTCGTGAGGGGGTGGGCTCAGGAGAACTTGGTCTTCGGACGCTCCTCGAGCTCGCCGTCCACGTAGATCTCGAGCTTCTCGTTGTAGAACGCGATCAGCCCGGCGATCTTCTCGCTCTCCGGCAGCGGCGTCCGGTACGACCAGGCCAGGTCCTTCCTGCCGTTGACGGTCCAGTATTCCGCCGTGCCCTTGTAGGGGCAGTGGGTGGCCGTGTCGGTGTGCTCCAGCAGGTCGAGCCGTACGTCCGTCTTCGGCAGGTAGTAGCGGGCGGGCAGGCCCGTCTCGAAGAGGATGCGCGGGCTGCGGGAGTCGGCCACGGTGACGCCGTCCACCTCCACCCGCACGTGCCGCGAGCTCACCAGGATGTCGACCCTGGTGTACGGGTCGCGCGGGTGGAAGTAGACCTCCTCGTCCTCCTCGAACCAGGCGTCCATGGCCTCCCACTCGAAGCGGACGTGGCCGCGGATCGGCTCCAGCGGCGAGTCGCGGTAGACCAGCGCCGCGTCGGCCGCCTCCGCCGTGCCCGACGTGACGGTGTGGACGAGGCCGTCACCCCTGCTCGGAGAGTGCTGGCTGGCGCCGGTGGCCTTGAGCGCGGACTCGTCCACGTCTGCCAGCGGGAAGTAGTAGGTGGGGTAGTACGGGACCTCCCACACCAGGAGGGCGGAGGTGGTGTCGGCCACCACCCGTCCGCCGAGATAGGCCCTCACACGCTTGGCCGTGGGCTCTACGCGCACCCGGCCGCGGTTCGTGACATCCATGTTCGCGGCAACCCCGGGAGCAGCGCCACTATTCCAGTCAGCCCACTCCGAACGCGGCCAGCGTCCCCCAGGTCGTCAGTGTCCCGACCACCGCCCCAGCGGCCACCTGAGGCCAGGTGTGGTGCGTGAGGCGTACCCTCGCCCAGCACACCAGCGCCACGACGGCGGCCCCGGCGAGCGCGGTCGGCCAGGCGGGCAGCACGTGGGCGAGCACCACGACCGTGCCCGCGGAGACGGCGGCGTGGAAGGAGATCTTCCAGCGCAGCGTGACGGGGACGGTCACGGCCAGCGCGATCAGCATCGCGGTCACGGTGGCGACGAGCAGCGTCGGCGCGCCCATGACGACCA
>NZ_JBFAMX010000773.1:0-4114 GCF_040659615.1 Nonomuraea sp. NPDC049784 | reverse complement strand
GGCGGCGCGAACACGTGGACGCTCCCGAACGCCTTGGCGGGCAGCCCCAGCCGGGCGTAGACGTTGGTGGCGCGCTCGTCGAGCCGGAGGTTGTCGTGGTCGAGGAAGAGCAGGTCCTCGCCCTTGACGGAGAAGATCAGCGCCTTGGTGTTGGCCGCCTCGCCCTCCAGGACACCCGAATTGAAGATCGAGTAGAGCAGGAAGGTGGCGAACGAGGTCTTGGTGGCCACGCCGGACACGCCCGAGATGGACACGTGGGCGCCGCGGGTGCCGTCGAGGAAGTCGAAGTTGACGTACAGCGGCTGGCCGTCGCGGCCCATCCCCAAGGGGATCCGCCGGTCCATCACGTCGAAGTACAGTGCCTGGTCACGGTCGCCCGCCCCGGCCAGATAGACCCTGGAACCGGGCAGCGGCGGCACGAACACCTCCGGCTCGACCCTCGTCACCCGCACCTCCGCCACCTCGACCACGGCGGCCGGCAGCGCGCCGTCGGCGATCAGGAAGACATCGGAGTCGTACGCGGCGCCCTCGTGCCTGGCCTCCACGGTCGTCACCACACCCGCCACCAGCACCAGGCCGTAGCCCGGCACCTCGCGCCTGGTCACCACCACGTCGTCGAGCTGGACGACCTTGCCCGGCTCCAGGCCCACCCAGAACGACAGCGGCGAGGCCGCCTGGGTGCCGAGCACCCTCCCGACCGCCTCACCGGCCGCAGACGTCGCCGCCGTCGCCTGATGGTTTACCGCCCCGTTGACCGTCACTCATCCCTCCGCCCCCATGCATGCCGCTCTAATGGAGCGTAGTCGGCTTGGGGGGTGCGTCTGGCTCATTTCGCAGGCGGGAACCTGACTGGAAACGATCATCGGATTCGTCAGCCTGGGAGCGGGCAAGGTTCCCTTCGCCGGGCAGCAGGAGAGTTCCGAGGAAACTGAATTGCCTTGGGGGCCATGGCTCGTGTTGGCTTCGCAGCATGTCTGAAATGCGTACCGATCGCTTGGTTCTCCGTCGATGGCGGGAGTCCGACCTTGGACCGTGGGCGGCGATGAATGCCGATCCTGAGGTCCGGGAGCACTTGGGCGACCTGCTTACCCGCGAACAGTGCTATTCCGCCGTGTCGCAGTTCCAGAGCGAGTTCGACCAGCGAGGCTACGGGTGGTGGGCGGTCGAACTGCTTGCTACCGGCGAGTTCATCGGCTTCGCGGGCCTGGACCAGGTCGATGATGGCATGCCGTTCACGGGGGTGGAGATCGGTTGGCGGCTCGCCCGCTCAGCCTGGGGCCACGGTTACGCTACCGAGGCCGCCCTGGCCGGCCTGACCTTCGGCTTTGAGACTCTCGAACTCCCGGAAATCCTTGCGGTAACGACTGCCACCAACCTCCGGTCCCAAGCGGTGATGCGCCGAATCGGCATGACCCGGGATCCAGGCGACGACTTCGACGACCCCACAGTGCCCAAAGGGCCACTGCGTCGGAACGTGCTGTACCGGATCGCCCGTGATGCGAGGACCTGACCTTGCGCTTGTTCGCCCAGGCGCGGATGCGCCAGCTCTTGTGCGCCGACAGGTTGTCCAGGATCACGTAGATCGGCGCGCCGTCCGGCCGGGCGGCGCGGATCGACGTCAAAGCGGCCCAGGTGTGGTCGCTGCTTTTGCGCCGGTGGTTGACGCCCCACAGCAGGTCGTCGCCGACGGAGTAGCAGCCGTGGAGTAGGTGACGCCGTGGGTGCGGTGGTAGGTGGCCGGCAACCGGTCCGGCCGGCCCTTGGGCGCCCAGCCCGTCCCGGCGGTGGGGCGGATGCCGAGCGGCCCGAACTCGTCGAAGGCGAAGGTGCGCTCGGGCCGCTGGGTCAGGGCGTACTCGATCTGGTCGAGTTTGGTCTCGAAGTCCGGGTCCGGGGAGTCTTTCCAGGTCTTGGTGTGCTGGAAGGTGATGCCGCGGCGGGCGAGCAGGGTGCGTAAGGCTTCCCGGCCGATGGCGATGCTGCAAGGGGTGTGCCGGAACGGCCATATGACGGCCTCGTCCATAATCAGGGGACGAGGCCCGTGGCCGGTCTTGCGGCTCAGTCGTCCAAATCCCGCACCGTGCTGCGTCGTACTGACGACGACCGTTTTGGTGCAGCGAGACCTGAGGAGGCCCGATGCCGGAGTACATGCTGTTGCTGTACACCCCTGAAGGTGAGGAGCAGGAGGACAGATGGGCGGACATGCCGCTGTGGCAGGAGGTGACGGAGAGCCTCCGGAAGGCCGGGCTGCTCGTCGCGAACGGCCCGTTGCATCCGGTGACGAGCGCGACCACCGTTCGCGTCCGCGACGGCGAGACCGAGCTCACCGACGGGCCCTTCGCGACGACCAAAGAGTTCCTCGCCGGCTACTACGTGCTCAACTGCACCGACCTCGACGAGGCACTGCGCCATGCGGCGCGGATGCCCACAGCGCGCCGCGGCTCGGTTGAAGTCCGGCCGATCATGAACTCGAGTGAGATCCCGGTCGCCGGCCTCGTGAACATGAACGGCCAGGAGGCAGGCGAGGACTGACGATGGTCGACCTGGCCACCGCGGCGGCCGTACGCGTGTTCCGGGACGAACGGGCGGCCGTCCTGGCGACCCTGATCAGGTACGTCGGCGACTTCCAGGTCGCCGAGGACGCCGTTCAGGACGCATTCGAGGCCGCGCTCGCAGCCTGGCGGCGCGATGGGGTCCCGGACAATCCGGCAGCGTGGATCACGGTCACGGCCCGGCGGCGCGCGATCGATCGGCTACGCCGCGACCAGTCGATCTCCGATCGCGCCGAGCGGCTGGCCGCGCTGCTGCGCCTGAACCGACAGGAGCACTTCTCGATGAGCGAAGCGAGCGCGATCGCCGATGACCGACTGCGGTTGATCTTCACCTGCTGCCATCCGGCGCTGGACATGCCGGCCCGGGTCGCGCTGACGTTGCGCACGCTCGGTGGCTTGACGACCGGCGAGATCGCACGTGCGTTCCTGGTCGGGGAGCCCACGATGGGCAAACGTATCGTCCGCGCCAAACGCAAGATCGCCGATGCCCACATCCCTTACCGAGTGCCCGCCGACGAGGAGCTCCCTGACCGCGTGCGCGGAGTGCTCCGCGTCGTGTACCTGATCTTCAATGAGGGTTATTCCGCCAGCGAGGGCGATCTTCTGGTGCGGGCGGAGCTGTGTGACGAGGCGATCCGCCTCGGACGCCTCGTATGCGAGTTGATGCCCGACGACGCCGAGGTCTGGGGGCTCCTGGCGTTGATGCTCCTGCACGACGCGCGTCGCACCTCCCGAGTCGACGGGAACGGGAGCTACGTTCCGCTGCAGGCTCAAGACCGATCCATGTGGGACTGGGACCGGATCGGTGAGGGGTTCCGCGCACTCGAGCGTGCGGTGCGGTTCGGGCGCCCCGGCCAGTACCAGCTCCAGGCGGCGATCATCGCTCTGCACATCCGGGCGGCGGACGGCGACGCCGCGGACTGGGCGCAGATCGCGCAGCTGTACGGGGCACTCGGCCGGCTCAACCCCTCACCGGTGGTCGAACTCAATCATGCGGCCGCGGTCGGGTTCGCCTACGGAGCAAGTGCCGGTTTGGAATTGCTCGAGCCGTTGCTGGGCGATCCGGCGCTCGAGCGCTACCAGCCGCTGCATGCCACGCACGCCGAACTACTCCGGCGCGCCGGTGACCTGACGGGTGCGATCCACGCCTACGAGCGGGCGATCGCGCTTTCCGCGAACGGCGTGGAGCGCGCCGAGCTCGAGCGCCGGCTGGAGGCGCTGACGGCGGGCTGAGCTCGTCGTGACCGACACCACGCCGCACCGCCGCAGATCTTCGCGCTGCCCATCCGCCCCGAACCGTGGCTCATGGGATCCGGGGCGGGGTGGCGGGTGCGTCGGTTGCGGCGTTGGCGTAGCGGCGGGCCAGGTGCGCGAAGGCGTCCTTGAGCTCGGCCGGGCCGACGACCTCGATGTCGGCGTCGAACCTGCCGATGGTGGCGGCCAGGCCAGTCCATGACCACGAGCCCAGGACGAGCCGGCAGCGGTTCGGGCCGAGCTCCTCGACGACTCCGTCGCGGGTGTAGCGGGACACGGCGGCGGCGGGCAGGTCGAGGATCACCTCG
>NZ_JBFAMX010000772.1:0-4122 GCF_040659615.1 Nonomuraea sp. NPDC049784 | reverse complement strand
GTGGCCACGACCGCGACGACCGCGCCCACCGCCGCGGCGGCGGGCAGGGTGAACAGCCAGGCCAGCGCCATCCGGCCCGCCACACTCCAGCGCACCTTGGCCAGCCGGCGGCCCAGCCCGGTGCCCAGGATCGCGCCGGAGACCACCTGCGTGGTCGACAACGCGAACCCCAGATGCGAGGAGGCCAGGATGACCGTGGTCGCACTCGCCTCGGCGGCGAAACCCTGCGGCGACTCGATCTCGGTGATGCCCTTGCCCATGGTGCGGATGATCCGCCACCCGCCCAGATACGTCCCCGCCCCGATCGCCAGCCCCGCGGCGGCGATCACCCACAACGGCGGGCTGGCGCCCGAGACCAGCGCGCCGGACGAGATCAGCGTGAGCGTGATGACGCCCATGGTCTTCTGCGCGTCGTTGGTGCCGTGCGCCAGCGACACCAGTGACGCGGAGACGATCTGCCCGAACCGGAACGTGCTCGTCACCGACGTGTGCCGGGCCCTGGCGTGATCGTGTACGCCAGGTACGTGGCGGTCATCGCGACGAACCCGGCGATCAGCGGCGAGGCGACCGCCGGGATGAGCACCTTCTGCAGCACCGTGTCGAAGTGCACGCCCTGGATGCCCGCGCCCACCCATACGGCGCCGATCAGTCCCCCGAACAGGGCGTGCGAGGAGCTGGACGGCAGCCCCAGCAGCCAGGTGAGCAGGTTCCACAAGATCGCGCCGATCAGGCCGGCGAACACCATCGGCGGCGTCACCAGATGATCGTCCACGATGCCGCCCGAGATCGTCTTGGCGACCTCCACCGACAGGAACGCGCCCACGACGTTCAGCACGCCTGAGATCGCCACGGCCACCTTGGGCCGCAGCGCACCAGTTGCGATCGAGGTGGCCATCGCGTTGGCCGTGTCGTGGAAGCCGTTGGTAAAGTCGAAGGCCAGCGCCGTGATGATCACAACGACGACCACGAACGTCACATGCTCCATAGGGATGGCCCCATCGTCTCGACGTCACCTGGAGGTTAGGCGCGGGCCGTGAACCCCCAGCAAACATCGGATAACAAGACGCCCATGTAGGCGTATATCCCTCATGGGGCACCAAGCGAATAATTCACGGGCCCCAGTAGCGGAAGATGACGTCCCCCTGAGGTGGCCTCCAGCCGAAGCCGGCCGCCAGCGCTGAGCCGGTGCCTGGGATGGCGACGAGGTCCGACCATTGGAATCCGGTCGCCGTCGGAGTGATGGGCCGGCGGGTCAGGACGCCGTCGGTAGAACGCAGCGCATCGATGGACAGGGTGGTGTAGCCGTAGGGGTCCTGCCCGTCAGGTGTAGCGGTGATCGACTGCCGGGAAGTGGCCGCGTGGATGCCGCCCGAGCCGTCATCGGCCAAGGTCGTGACGACGTCGCCGGGCAGCCGGATCTGTTCCCATGTTCCGCCGTGCCGGCGCAGCAGCACGGTCCCCGGCTGCGACCAGTCGCCCTGCTGGAATCCGGCCGCGACCCAGACGTCTCCGTTCGCGGCGGCGAGGACCGCGTCGAACCTGACCCTCACCGGTCCGTACGCGGGCTCGGGCGCGGCGGGCGCCGCGATCGCGGGCAGCGACACGGTATGCCAGGCCTTGCCGTCCCAGCGCATGACGGCGGCAGGTCCCCAGCCCCAGATGTCGCCGGACGAGCGTACGCTGATCTCCCGCAGGGACGCCGGAGCGGGCAGACTCGTCCAGCGGCCGTCGTGGAAGCGTTTGAAGAACACTCCCCTCGTACGGTCGTCGCGGCCCACGATCCAGGCGGAGTCGCCGTCCGGGACGTCCAGATCGGTGATCGTGGTACGTCCAGAGCCCATGAGCCGCCAGCGTTCGCCGTCCCAGCGTGACAGCACGGATCGAGTGGCGGCATCGCCCGTTCCCGCGACCACGGCCGTGCCCGAGGTCCACACGTTGGCCGGGGAGGAGGCGTCGATCAGGGAGACCTGGCGCAGGAGCGATCCCCTGGGCCCGGCCGGGTTCGGGAACGGTGTCCATGCGCTGCCGTTCCAGTGCCTGATCAAGGGGGCCGTGACGTACGAGCCGTTGCTCGGATCGACTTCCTTGGTCCTGCGCCAGCCCGCGGACCAGGCGTCCGCCGGTCCGGTGGCGGCGAGATCGTTGATGAACGAGTCGGCCCCGCCGCGGAAACTGAGCTGCCAGCCGGGTGCGGCCGCGGCGTCGCCCGGAGCGACCGGGGTGAGGGCGATGCCCGCCGCGAGCACGACGGCAACCGGAACGCGGAATCCGTGCACATACGCATGATGGCCCTCGGCCGGGCTCCGGCCGCCTCCCGAAGCTGAACGGTTGGCGAACTCCCAGCGCGGCCGGGATCACCGCGCGCCCGTACTTCAGGCGGCCGGCGGGAGGGGCTTGTCGTACAGCCAGGCGGACAGCAGCGGGCCCACCGGCCGCGCCGTGTGCCGCTGGACGTGTACGGCCAAGTCCTGGGTGGTGACGTTCCCGTGCCGGTGCGCGCTGGTCCAGGCGCGCAGGGCGGGAAAGAAGTCCGCGTCGCCCAGCGCCTGGCGCAACGCGTGCACGGTCAGCGCGCCGCGCTTGTACACGCGATCGTCGAACAGCGTGCCCACGCCGGGGTCGGCCAGCACGAAGTCCTGCGGCAGCCCGGCGAGCCGCTGGTGCCAGCGCCGGGCGTGATCGGCGGCGGGCGGGCCGCCGGACGCCTCGGACCAGAGCCACTCGGCGTAGGTGGCGAAGCCCTCCTGCAGCCAGATGTCGCTCCAGCAGGACACCGTGAGGCTGTTGCCGAACCACTGGTGCGCCAGCTCGTGCGCGACCAGCCGCTCGAACCCGCGCCGGCCGTCCACGTGATTCCGGCCGAAGATCGACATGCCCTGCGCCTCGACCGGGATGTCCAGGTCGTCGTCGGCCACGACGGCGACGTAGCCGGTGAACGGGTAGGGGCCGAACCGCTCCGTGAACACCGCCATCATCTCGCCCTGCCGGCCGAAGTCGTGCTGGACGCGGGCGCCCAGGCGCGCCGGGTGGGCCAGCCGGGTGCCCGCGACCTCGGCGAGCTGGTAGCGCCCGATCTGCACGCTGGCCAGGTAGGCGGCCATGGGCTCCGGCTGGTCGTAGATCCACGTCGTGGTCCCGGCCCCGCGGCGCCGGGCGACGAGCACGCCGTTCGCGATGACCCGGTACGGTGACGCGGTCGTCACGGCGATCCGGTACGACGCCTTGTCGTCGGGCCGGTCGTTGCACGGGAACCAGGAGGGCGCGCCGATCGGCTGGCTGGCCACCAGCGCGCCGTCGGTGAGCTCCTCCCATCCCAGGCCGCCCCAAGGGCTTCGCACCGGCACGGGGTTGCCCGAGTAGCGGACCTCGACGACGGCACCGGCTCCCGCGGAAAGCCACCCGGGCAGGGTCACCCGCAGCTTGCTCTGTCCGTACACATAGCGGGCCGGGGCCCCGTCCACGGTGACACCCGAGACCCGGAACCGGCCGAAGTCCAGGTCGAGGACGCTGAGGGGTTCGGCGGCCGACACGGTCAGCCGGGCCGTGCCGTCGAGCCGGTTGCCTGACACCCCGTACTTCAGCGTCAGGTCGTAGTGCGACACCCGGTACCGGTGGTCGCCGTGCGAGGGAAAGTACGACGTCATCGCCACGCCGAGATGGGATTGCCGAACCACCGCGTACGAGCGGGCACCGCCTCCCCACGCATGACCAGCGAGGCGGGCCCGATCGTGGTGTCGGCGCCGACCCGCGCGGCGGGCAGGACCACGCCGTGCGGACCCAGGGTCGCGCCCGCCTCCAGCGTCACCGTGTCCATGCTCATGACCCGGTCGTGGAACAGATGGGTCTGCAGGACGCAGCCCCGGTTGACGCAGGCGCCGTCCCCCAGCGTCACCAGATCCGCCTCTGGCAGCCAGTACGTGTCACATGAGACCCCATGCCCGATGCGCGCCCCGAGCGAACGTAGCCACACGTTCAACGGCGCGGTCCCCAGCCACGGCTGCGCGAACCAGGGCGCCGCCAGCACCTCCACGAAGTTGTCCGCGAGCTCGTTGCGCCACACGAAGGAGCTCCACAGCGGCCGGCTGCCCGCTCTGATCCGGCCGACGAGCGCCCATTTCGCGG
>NZ_JBFAMX010000771.1:0-4124 GCF_040659615.1 Nonomuraea sp. NPDC049784 | reverse complement strand
CGGGCAGCGCCAGCAGCCCGGCCAGCGCCGCCGCCCCCACGAGGACGGGGAACGGCAGCGCCCACGCGCACGCCCAGAACGCCGCCTGCGCCACGGTCGTGACGATGAGCACGGGACGAAGGCCGTGCTTGTCGACGAACCTTCCCGACAACGGCGACCCGATCGCCATGCCGATCGTGTTGGCCATGGTGATCAGACCGGCCTTGCCGTATCCCAGGTCGAGCACCACGGCGACGTGCAGGGTCAGCGTCATGCCCATGGCCGTGGATGGAACCCGCGCAAGCAGCCCCACCAGCAATAACGCGGGGACGCCCGGGATCTTGAGCAGTCGTCGGTAAGGGTCGAGAGCCATGTCGTTTCTAACCTCCGCGCTGATTCTGGCAAGAGGCACCGACAGTTTCGCCACGGGTTTTTCGCCGCGTGACAGCGCGTGACATCATCGGAAGGAGTCCGGGGACGCCGCTGGGGCGCCTCGAGACGTTTTCTGGAGGGTTCAACTCATGTCCTCTTCAACCACGCTGTACGGGGGGGCGTCCGGGCGCCGGGTCACCGTCCGCGACCTCACCGCCGCCAAGGAGCGCGGAGAGCGGTGGCCCATGGTCACCGCCTACGACGCGATGACGGCCAGGGTGTTCGACGACGCGGGCATTCCCGTCCTGCTGGTGGGCGACTCGGCGGCCATGGTCGTCTACGGGTACGACTCCACCCTGCCCGTCACGGTCGACGACCTCCTGCCTCTCACGGCGGCCGTCGTACGCGGCTCGTCACGGGCCCTCGTGGTCGCGGACCTGCCGTTCGGGTCGTACCAGTCCTCGCCCCAGCAGGCGCTGGAGTCGGCGGCGCGCTTCATGAAGGAGGCGGGGGCGCACGCGGTCAAACTGGAGGGCGGCCGGCGCATCCTGCCCCAGGTGGAGGCGCTGGTCTCGGCCGGGGTCCCGGTCATGGCCCACCTCGGGCTCACCCCCCAGTCGGTGAACGTCCTGGGCGGCTACCGCGTCCAAGGGCGGGGGCAGTCGGGCGACGAGCTCATGGCCGACGCGAAGGACCTGGAGCGGGCGGGGGCGTTCTCAGTGGTGCTGGAGTGCGTGCCGTCCGACCTGGCTCAACGGGTGACGGCGTCGCTGGCGATCCCGACCATCGGCATCGGTGCGGGTGCCGGGACGGACGCGCAGGTCCTGGTGTGGCAGGACATGATGGGGCTCACGCCGCGACCGGCCCGCTTCGTCAAGCAGTACGCGGATCTGGCCGAAGAGATGGACCGCGCCGTCCGCGCCTTCGCCACCGACGTGGCCTCGGGCGTCTTCCCCGCTCCGGAGCACACCTACAGCTGAGGGGGTCGGGGTCCGCGCTGGCCCAAAGCTGGATCCGGCCGTGCGCCACCGCGGTCGTGCGCCACAGACGCGAGGCGCACGTCACGTGGTCCCGCACCGTGAGGCGCACGTCGCGTCGTCCCACACCGGCTGGCGCACATCGCGTGGTCCCCACCGGACGCTCCCGCACCGGACGCCCGTCGGACGGTCCCACATCGGGCGCATGTCGTATGGCCGGGGCGGTGGCCGTCGTGCCGGGCCGCCGTGCCAGGCCGCCGTGCCAGGCCGCCGTGGCCGCACTCGGCCGGGCCGGGCGCGGCGGCACCGGCGGCCCGATCGACATTGCATCGGGTACGTGGACCCGGCGCAAGAGCGGGGGCCGCGTCAGGTGGTGAGCGTCGAGGGGTCGGTGTTGGAGCCGCAGAGCACCACGGCCACCCGCTCGCCCGGAGCGGGGGTGTAGGCGCCCGACAGCAGCGCCGCGTACGCGGTCGCGCCCGCGGGCTCAGCCGCCACCCGGTGCCGCGCCCAGAGGGTACGCCGAGCCTCCACGATCGCCTCCTCGCTCACCAGCACGCTCTCCACTCGAGGCGAGGAAAGGATCTCGAAGGGCACAGAACCGATCTTGGTGGCACCCAGGGCGTCGGCCGCCACACCGCCCACCTCGACAGGCACCGGCTTCCCCGCCCGCAGCGCCTCGTACAGGGTGGGGATCCGCTCAGGTTCCACTGCGACGATCCGCGGCCCGGACACCGCACCAGGCTCCGGAGCGGCCCCAAGCAAGCCCTCAGACGCGGTCTGGGGCGAGCGTCCCGACTCACCACCGGACGCGGCCGAGAGGCCCGGCGCACCACCGGAGGTTCCCAGAGTGATCCCCGCGGCGAAGCCGCCCCCGCCGACGGCGACCAGCACCGTGTCGACGCCCCCCGTCTGCTCCACGATCTCCAGCCCCGTGGTCCCCTGCCCGGCCACCACCTCAGCCTGGTCGTACGCGTGCACCGCCAGCGCCCCGGTCTCCGCGGCGCGCTTGGCGGCGGCCTCGGCGGCGTCCGAGTAGATGGCACCGGTCTGCGTGATATGCGCCCCCAGCGCCGACAGCCCCGCCACCTTCACCGGGCTGGTCACCTCGGGCACGAAGATCTCCGCCCGCACCCCCAGGGCCCGCGCCGCGTAGGCCACCGCCAGCCCGTGGTTGCCCCCGCTGGCGGCGATCACCCCGCTGGGCGGCAGCTCGCCGGCCGACAGCATGCGGTTGAACGCCCCCCGCACCTTGAACGACCCCGAGTGCTGCAGCAGCTCCAGCTTGAAGAAGACCCCGGGCGAGATCTCGAGAACCGGCGTGCGGAGCACGTGCCCGTCGATACGACCGGCCGCGGCCAGCACATCCGAATAATCCACAGTGGCCACTATGCCAGCGCCTGGGACACGTCGGCCCACAGGTCCTCGGGGTGCTCGATGCCCACCGAGAGGCGTACGGTGCCCTCGCCGATCCCGCTCCTGGCCAGCTCCTCGGCGCTCAGCGAACGATGCGACGTCGTGGCGGGGTGCAGGACGAGCGTCTCCACGCCCCCGAGCGAGGGAGCCAGGAGCGCCAGGCGTACGGAGCTCATGAACTTCTCCCCCGCCGCCCGCCCACCGGCGAGGTCGAACGAGAGCACCCCGCCGAAGCCGGACAGCAGCTTCCCGGCCAGCTCGTACGAGGGATGCGAGGAGAGCCCCGGCCAGTGCACGGCGGTGACGGCGGGGTGCGAGGCGAGCTGGGTGGCGAGGAAGCGGGCGTTGGAGCAGTGGCGCTCCATGCGCAGCCCCAGCGTCTGCAGCCCCCGCAGCGACAGCCAGGCCGCGAACGGATCCGCCGAGGCCCCCAGCTCGATCGCGAAGTGCCACACCTTCTCGTAGAGCGAGGAGGAGGCGAAGACGGCGATGCCGCCCACCACGTCGGTGTGCCCGGACAGGTATTTGGTGGTGGAGTGTACGACGATGTCCGCCCCGTACTCGATGGGCCGACAGAGCAGGGCCGTGGCGAACGTGTTGTCCACCACGGACAGGATCCCCAGCTCGCGGGCCACCGCGCACATCCCCGGCAGGTCGGCGACCAGCGTCATCGGGTTGCTGATCGTCTCCAAGTAGACCAGCCGGCTCTCCGGCCGGACGGCGGCGCGCAGGGCCGCGGGGTCGTTCTCGGGCACGTACGTGACCGTGATCCCGAACCTGCCCACCAGGTCGTTGATCATGGCGGCGGTGCCGCCGTACAGGGAGGTCTGGGCGATGAGGTGGTCGCCGGGCTTGAGCAGGCCGAGCAGGACGGTGTTGATCGCGCCCATGCCCGAGCCCGTGGCGATGGCCGCGGCCCCGCCCTCGAGGTCGGCGATGGCCAGCTCCAGCGAGCGAACGGTGGGGTTGGTGTAGCGCCCGTACACGAACGGCCCGTCGGCCCGCCCCATCGCGTCGGCCATCACGGCGGGGTCGTCGAAGATGAACCCGGAGGTCTGGTAGATCGGCATGGTGATCGGACGGCTGCCCTCGACGGAAGGCTGCGGCACGTGGACGGCGCGGGTCTCCGGACGGAGCATCTCAGGGCGGGAGTCGGTCATACAGCCAGGATCGCCGCAACAAGGGTCCGATGTGAGAGCCAATACGAGAGAATTGGTCCATGAATGGGGCCAATCTTGACGACCTCGTCGATCTGCTGGGCCGTTGGGCGTCGGGGCGTGGCCCGCTGTACCTGCTGCTCGCGGCCAGGCTGCGCGCCCTGATCGACGACGGCGTGCTGCCGCCCGACCAGCCGCTCCCGCCCGACCGGGTGCTCGCCAG
>NZ_JBFAMX010000770.1:0-4129 GCF_040659615.1 Nonomuraea sp. NPDC049784 | reverse complement strand
CGACGTGGTGCTCATGGACATCCGCATGCCCGGCATGGACGGCCTGCGCGCCACCCGGGAGCTGGCCCGCCTCTCGCCGCGGACCAGGGTAGTCGTGGTCACGACGTTCGAGAACGACCAGCTCGTATGGAGCGCGCTACGCGCGGGCGCGGCCGGCTACGTGCTCAAGCGCTCCCCCGCCGCGGACCTGGTCACCGCGATCCGGTTGCGGGACGGCGTGCTCTTCCCCGACGCGCTTCGCCGCATCGCCGCCCCGCGCCCGCGCGCCGCCCACGACCTCACCCCGAGGGAGCTGGACGTCCTGCGCCACCTGGCCCGCGGGCTGAGCAACGCCGAGATCGCCGCCGCCCTGTACGTCACCAGGGAGACGGTCAAGACGCACGTCGGCAACGTCCTGGACAAGCTCGGCGCGAGGGACCGTACCCAGGCCGTCGTGCGGGCGTACGACCTGGGTATCGTCCTGGCGGGCGACTAGAGGCCGACCTCCACGGCGCCGTCCGCCACGCGTACCGGATAGACCGGGACGGACACCGCGTCCTCGTCCAGGCACCGCCCCGACACCAGCGAGAACACCTGCTTGTGCAGAGGCGACGCCACGGTCGGCTCGTCCTTCCTCGTGCCGACGATGCCGCGGGAGAGCACGTACGCGCCGCTGAACGGGTCGAGGTTGTCCAGCGCGTGCAGTGTGCCGTCGTGGGTGCGGAAGACGGCCACCTGCACGCCCTCCACCAGGGCGCAGACGCCGCGTTCCGGCAGCATGGCGTCGTAGTCGCAGATCCGCGTCCAGCTGCTCATCGGGCCATCACCGGCTTGATCTGGCCGCGCTCGCTGGCGAACACGATCGACGGGTCGGGCACGCCGGGGGCGTTGACGAAGCTGACGAACCTGCTCAGCTTCTCCGGGTCGTCCAGGGTGGCCGCCCACTCGTCGGCGTACGTGGCGATGTGGTGCTCCATCTGCGTGTCCAGGTCGGCGCAGATGCCGAGCGAGTCTTCCATGATCACCTCGCGGAGATAGTCGAGACCGCCGTCCAGCGACTCGAGCCAGGCTGCGGTGCGCTGCAGGCGGTCGGCCGTGCGGATGTAGAACATGAGGAATCTGTCGATGGTCCTGATCAGCTCGTCCGTGCTCAGGTCCGTGGCCAGCAGGTCGGCGTGGCGGGGCTTGAAGCCGCCGTTGCCGCCGACGTACAGGTTCCAGCCCTGCTCGGTGGCGATGATCCCGAAGTCCTTCGACCTGGCTTCGGCGCACTCGCGGGCGCAGCCGGAGACGGCCGACTTGAGCTTGTGCGGCGAGCGCAGGCCGCGGTAGCGCAGCTCCAGCGCGATGGCCAGGCCCACCGAGTCCTGCACGCCGTAGCGGCACCAGGTCGAGCCCACGCACGACTTCACCGTGCGCAGGGCCTTGCCGTAGGCGTGGCCCGACTCGAAGCCGGCGTCCACCAGCCGCCGCCAGATCTCCGGGAGCTGGTCGACCCGGGCCCCGAACAGGTCGATGCGCTGCCCGCCGGTGATCTTCGTGTAGAGGCCGAAGTCGCGGGCCACCTCGCCGATCACGATGAGCTTGTCGGGGGTGATCTCGCCGCCGGGGATACGCGGGACGACCGAGTACGTGCCGTTCTTCTGCATGTTGGCGAGGAACTGGTCGTTGGTGTCCTGCAGCGCGGCCCGCTCGCCTTCGAGCACGTGGCCGTTGTGCAGCGAGGCCAGGATCGAGGCCACGGCCGGCTTGCAGATGTCGCAGCCCCTGCCCTGCCCGTGCTCGGTGATGAGCTGGGAGAACGTCGTGATCTTGCGGACCCGTACGATGTCGAACAGCTCGGCCCGCGAGTACGTGAAGTGCTCGCACAGCGCCTTGCTGACCTCGACGCCCGACTTCTCCAGCAGCTGCTTGAGCATCGGCACGCAGCTCCCGCACGTCGTGCCGGCGCGCGTGCAGGCCTTGATGCCGGGCACGTCGGTGACGCCCTTGTCGGCGATGGCCGTGCGGATGTCGCCCGCGCACACGTTGTTGCAGGAGCACACCTGCGCCTCGTCGGGCAGGTCGAGGCTCGCCCCGGCGCCGCTGAACAGCAGGTCGGACGGCGCCGCGGGCAGCGCCTTGCCCACGAAGGGCCGCAGGGAGGTGTACGGGGAGGCGTCGCCCACGCAGATACCGCCGAGCAGCGTCTTCGCGTCGTCGCTGATGAACAGCCTCTTGTAGACGCCGCCCACGGGGTCCATGTATGTGACGTCGAGCGCTCCCGACATCGCCCCGAACTGCGCCACCTCGACGCCCAGCAGCTTGAGCTTCGTGGACATGTCGGCGCCCTCGAAAGCCGAGACACCGCCCATGATCCCGTCGGCCGCCACCTCGGCCATCGTGTTGCACGGCCCGACGAGCCCGTAGATCATGCCGCCGACCAGCGCGCACTCGCCGATCGCGTAAATCGAGGGGTCGGAGGTGAGCATCGAGGAGTCCACCACGATGCCGCCCCGCTCGCCCACCTCGAGCCCGGACGACCTGGCCAGCTCGTCACGCGGCCTGATGCCCGCCGAGAAGACCACGACCTGCGCGTCCACCAGCGTCCCGTCCGGCTTACGCAGCCCGGTGACCTGGCCGTCGTCGTCGGTGACGATCTCCTGCACGCCGGACCCGGCGTGCACGCTCAGGCCGAGCCCCTCGATGTGCGACTTCAGCACCGAGCCGCCGCCCTCGTCCACCTGCCGCGGCATCAGCCAGGGGCTCATCTCGACGATGTGCGCCTTCAGCCCGAGCGCCCGCAGCGCGTCGGCGGCCTCCAGGCCGAGCAGCCCGCCGCCGACCACGACGCCCTCGACCGCGTCCTTGGCGGCCACTCTGATCGCGTCCAGGTCCTCGATGGTCCGGTAGACGAAGGCGTGCTCGTGGCCGGGCACCGGCGGCACGAACGGCGACGACCCGGTGGCCAGCACGAGCACGTCATAGGGCTCGGTGCCTCCGTCCGCCAGGGTGACGAGACGGGCGTCCCTGTCGATCCCGGTGACGCGGCTGCTCAGCCTCGTCACGACCCCCGAGGGCACCTCGTAGGTGAGGTCCTCCGCGGTGATCCCCGACAGGTAGGAGGTGAGGGCGACCCGGTCGTACGCCGGGCGCGGCTCCTCCCCGATCACGGTGATCCGGCCGTCGAAGCCCCTGTCCACGAGGGTTTCGACGAGCCGGTGGGCCGTCGGCCCGTAACCCACGACGACGATCCTGCTCATACTGAAATCCCTTCCTGCTCGCACAGCCAGCCGACGATGCCCTCCACGGCGTCGCGGCAGGTCCCGCATCCGGTCGTGGCCCTGGTCGCGGCCGCGACTCCGGCCACGTCGCGTGCCCCGGCCTCCCAGCACGCCCTGATCTGGCCCTTGGTCACGTTGTTGCACTGGCAGACCTTGGCCGCGTCCGGCATCAGCGTCGGACTGTCGGCCACCGGCGCCGACGACAGCCCGGGGAACAGCAGCCCCGCCCGGTCCCCCGGCACCGGAGCGCCGCGGTCGAAGAGCTGGGTGAGCGTGCCCACGGCGTCGCTCTCGCCCAGCAGGATCGCGCCGACCAGCCGCCCGTCGCGGATGACGAGCTTGCGGTACGTGCCGCGGGCCCGGTGGCTGAAGCGCACGACTTCCGCGTGCTCCTCGGTGAGCTGGGTCTCTCCCATCGCGGCCAGCTCGACGCTCCTGGCCTTGAGCCTGGTGACCAGCCTGGAGCCCCGGTAGAGCGCCTTGCCGCCGGTGATGACGTCGGCGGCCACGGTGGCCTGCTCCCAGGCGGGCGCGACCAGGCCGTACACAGTGCCGTCGTGCTCGGCGCACTCGCCGATGGCGAAGATCGACGGGTCGTCGGTACGCAGCTCGTCGTCCACGACGACCCCGCGCCGCACCTCCAGCCCCGCATCGGCGGCCAGCCCCGTGACGGGGCGGACGCCGCAGGCCAGGATCACGAGGTCCGCCTCGACCAGGTCGCCGCCGGCCAGCCGGACGCCGCCCTCCTCGATCGACTCGGCGCTGACGCCGGTGCGGATCTCCACGCCGAGCCCGGCCAGCGTCTCGCCGAGCACCACGCCTGCCTCGACGTCGAGCTGGCGCTCCATGAGGTGCCCGGCCAGGTGCAGCAGCGTCACGGGCAGGCC
>NZ_JBFAMX010000769.1:0-4134 GCF_040659615.1 Nonomuraea sp. NPDC049784 | reverse complement strand
CCGCCGTGCGCGCGCTCGCCAAGGAGCGCGGCGCCACGGTGTACGGGGTGCTGATGACGGCGTTCGCGGTGTTCGCGCACCGGCTGACCGGCGAGCCCGACCTGATCACGGGCACCCCCATGGCCAACAGGTCCGCCAAGGGCCTGGAGCGCGTCATCGGGTACGTCATGAACACCCTCCCCATCCGCTGGCGCATCGACGGCGACACGACGTTTGCCGGCCTGCTGTCCCGCTTCACCGCCGAGTTCCCCCAGGTGCTCGCGAACGCCGACGTCCCCGTGGGCAGGGTCGTCCAGGCCGTGGACCCGGAGCGGGTGGCCGGGCGGTCGCCGCTGTTCCAGTGGGTGTTCATGCATCTGCCGCGCCAGGAGAGCGTGGCCAGGCTGCGCGAGATCGCCGATCCCGAGCGCGTGCACACCGGCGGGGAGCACGACCTGATCGGGATCGTACGCGACGGCGACGACGGGTTCGAGGCGAGCCTGGAGATCCGTACCGACCTGTACGCGCCCGAGGTCGTACGCGAGTGGGCGGACGTCTTCACCACGCTGCTCGGCTCGCTGGTGTCCGCGCCGGACGCGCCGGTGGCGGCGGCCACGATGACGCGGCCCGTCGTGGAGGACTTCGGGGGCGCCGCCGTCGAGCTGCCACACACGAGCCTGCCCGAG
Organism: Nonomuraea sp. NPDC049784; assembly: GCF_040659615.1. Classification (NCBI taxonomy): domain Bacteria; kingdom Bacillati; phylum Actinomycetota; class Actinomycetes; order Streptosporangiales; family Streptosporangiaceae; genus Nonomuraea; species Nonomuraea sp. NPDC049784. The sequence continues at coordinate 3,469 of NZ_JBFAMX010000769.1, read as the reverse complement.
CTGGTGGCCCGCTGGGCCGAGCGGACGCCGGACGTCGTGGCTGTGGAGTCGGACGACGAGCGGCTCACCTATCGCGAGCTGCTGGAGCGAGTGGATGGGCTGGCCGGGGCGCTGCGGGAGCGCGGGGTGGGGCCCGAGCGGGTGGTGGCCCTGGGGCTCGGGCGGTCCGTGGAGCGGGTGGTGGCGATGCTCGCGGTGCAGCGCGCCGGTGGGGCGTACCTGCCGCTCGACCTCGACCACCCGGCCGAGCGCATCGCTTACATGGTCGAGGACGCGGGGGCCACGCTGCTGATCGCGCCGCCCGGTGTGCTGCCGGAGCTGGGGATTGAGCGGATCTCGCCGGACCTAGCCCGATTTAATGGGCAATTTCCTGATCTCGCGCCGCTAGGCGCGGCGTACGTGATCTACACTTCCGGCTCCACCGGCCGCCCCAAGGGGGTCGTGGTCGGCCACGCGGGCATCGCGAGCCTGGCCCACTCGCTGGTGACCGCCTTCGAGCTGGACGGCTCCAGCCGTGTCCTGCAGCTCGGACCGGCGGCGTTCGACATCTCGGTGGCCGAACTGTGCATGGCGTTCGGCTCAGGGGGCACGCTCGTCGTCCCGCCCGACGGGCCGCTGGTGGGCTCCGAGCTCGGCGAGGTGCTTCGGGAGCGGCGGATCACGTTCGCGATCATCCCTCCGGCAGTGCTGGCCAGCGTGCCGCCCGGCGGCCACCCCGGCCTGCGCGGGCTGGCCACGGGCGCCGACGTGTGCCCGCCGGAGCTGGTGGCGGCGTGGGCGGGCACCCGTTTCTGGAACGCGTACGGGCCGACGGAGATCACGGTGGCCGCCACGGTGAGCCACCCGCTGGCCGCCGACGGCTCCCTCCCGCCGATCGGGCGTGCCCTCGCCAACACCCGCCTGTACGTCCTGGATGACCGGCTGCGGCCGGTGCCCGTGGGGGTGCCCGGGGAGTTGTACGTCGCGGGCGCCGGTGTGGCCCGCGGCTACCTGAACCGGCCGGGGCTCACGGCCGAGCGCTTCGTGGCCGACCCGTTCGGCGCGCCCGGGGAGCGCATGTACCGCACGGGCGACCTGGTGCACCGGCGGCCCGACGGCCAGCTGCATTTCCTCGGCCGCGCGGACGACCAGGTGAAGGTGCGCGGCGTCCGCGTGGAACCGGCCGAGATCGAGGCGGTGCTGGCCCGCCACGAGTCCGTCGCCCGGGCCGCGGTGGCGCTCCGCGACGGCCGTCTCATCGCGTACCTCGTCGGTCGCGGCATTTCGTGCGATACCGGCGACGTACTGGCGCATGCCGTGGCGTCGCTGCCTGTGCACATGGTGCCGGGCGAGTTCGTGGTGCTGGACGCGTTGCCGATCACGCCGCAGGGCAAGCTGAACCGGGCCGCCCTGCCCGCGCCGTCCTTCCGGCCGACGGCGCCGCGCGAGCCGGCCACTGAACGCGAGTCCGCGCTGTGCGGACTGTTCTCCGAGCTGCTCGGCGCGCCCGCGGGGCCGGACGACGACTTCTTCCGGCTGGGCGGCGACAGCATCGGTGCGATCCAGCTAGTCGGCCGCGCCAGGGCGGCGGGGATGAGCCTCACGCCGCGCGAGGTGTTCGTCGCCAGGACCCCGGCCGCGCTGGCGGCGGTGGCACGGGCCACCGCGCGAACGGTCGCTGACTCCCCTGTGGGCAGATTCCCGCTGACGCCGATCATGCACTGGTGGCGCGAGCACGGCGGCCCGCTCGACACGTTCACCCAGTCGCTGCTCCTGCCCGTGCCCGAGGGAGCCGGCGAGGACCGGATCAAAGCGGCGCTGCGGACGTTGGCGGCGCGGCACGCGGCCCTGCGCATGCGCCTGCTGCGGCACTCGGACACCGACTGGGAGCTGGAGGTGCCGCCCCCGGACGAGCCGGTGGAGGTGCTCTTCACGCGCACCGGCACGGAGACGGCGCCGCGGCTGGATCCGGAGCACGGGCAGATGCTCGCCGCCACCTGGCTCGAACCCGACCGGCTGCTGGTCACCGCGCACCACCTGGCCGTGGACGGCGTCTCCTGGCGCATCCTGGGCCCCGAGCTGACCGCCCTCCTGCAGGGCAGGGACACACCCGGCGCCGCGGGCACCTCGTTCGCGGGCTGGGCCCGGCTGCTCGCCGCCGAGGCCGTGCGGCCCGAGCGGGTGGAGGCGGAGCTGCCGGTGTGGAAGCGGCTGGTCTCGGGGGACGAGGCCGCGATCGCACCCGGCTGGGACGGACAGGGCGGGCCGCGCACCACGCTCACCAGGACGCTCCCAGCGGACCTCACCGAGCAGGCCGTCACCGATCTCCCCGCCGCCTTCCGCTGCGGCCCCGACGACGTGCTGCTCACCGCCCTGGCCGGCGCCGTGACCAGGTGGCGCGGCGGCACCGGCGTGCTGGTGGACCTCGAAGGGCACGGCCGGGAGTCCCCCACGGACGACGTCGACATCACCGGCACGGTCGGCTGGTTCACCACCCAGTACCCGGTCAGGCTGGACGCCACCGGCTCCCCGGCCGAGGCGCTCAAGCGGACCAAGGAGCGGCTCCGCGCCGTGCCCTCGGGCGGCCTCGGCTACGGCCTCCTCCGCTACCTCAACCCGCGCACCGCCCGGGAACTGGCCGAGCTTCCCACCCCGGACGTGCGCTTCAACTACCTGGGCCGGTTCGACGGCGAGCTGGTCGGCATGCCCGGCGCGCCCATGGCGTACGCGATCGAGCTGGACACCGTCGTGCACGCGGGGCGGCTGGTGGCGAGCTGGTCGTACGCCGCCGACGCCATCGGCGAGGACCAGGTGGAGAGGCTGGCCGGGCTGTGGTTCGACGCGCTGGCCGAGCTGGCGGGCAAGGCGGGCGAGGGCGGCTCGACCAGCTCCGACTTCCCGCTGGTCGAGCTGTCGCAGAGCCAGATCGAGGATCTCGAAGCGGACCTGGACGGCGACTGGTGAGCGGCAGGCTGGCCGACGTGCTGCCGCTCTCCCCCGCGCAGGAGGGCCTGCTCTTCCACGCCCTGTACAGCGGCGACGATGCGTACGTCATCCAGGCCAGATTCACCGTCGGCGGCGAGGCGGACCCGGCGAGGCTGCGCGCGGCGGTGGAGGCCCTGCTCGCCCGCCACCCGAACCTGCGCGCCTGCTTCCGCCACAAAGGACTCGACCGCCCGGTGCAGCTCGTCCCCCACCGGGTGCGGCTGCCGTGGACGGAGGTGGACCCGCCGTCGGACGCCGAGCTGGAGCGCATGCTGGAGGCCGACCTGCTGCGCCCGTTCGACGTCACCAGGCCGCCACTGGTCCGCGCCACCCTTGTCCGGCGGAAAGAGCTGGTGCTGACCATGCACCACATCCTGGTGGACGGCTGGTCGATGCCGATCCTCGCCAGGGAGCTGGCCGCCTTGTACGCGGGCGAGGGCGAACTGCCGCCCGCGCCCCCGTACCGCGACTATCTGGCCTGGCTGCGCGACCAGGACGGCGAGCT
>NZ_JBFAMX010000768.1:0-4138 GCF_040659615.1 Nonomuraea sp. NPDC049784 | reverse complement strand
CTGGCGTGATCGACGTGACGGCTCCGCTCTCGGCCGACTCGCGTCCGTACGCCGCCTTCCGCGGCGGCATCCCGGGCGGGTTGCCGGCCGGGGACTTCGTCGCCGCCCAGACGGCCGCGTTCGTCGCAGACTTCGGGCTGGACGGGGTCATGCTCGGCAACCAGTTCGGCCTGGTCGGCTTCTGGCATCCGGACAACGCGCCGCCGCTCAGCCCCGAGCGGTCGGCCGGGATCGAGCGGTTCTTCCTGCGGCTGCGCGAGGCCATGGGCGACGGCCTCGTCTACTGGATGGACACGTACTGGCGGGCCGAGGTGGAGCGGTCGGCCTGGGGCATGACCGACGCCGCCTACCACTCGCTCGACGCGATCCTGGTCAGCACGTTCGCCGTGCTGGTGGAACGTACCGAGATCGTGCCCAACCTGCTGAGCAAGGCCGCCCTGGGCGGACCGCGGCCGCTGCTCGGGCTGGACTTCGTCGACCCGTGGTACTGGTACCGCACCTACCTCGACGACCGGCGTACCTATCTCTACCAGCGGGAGGTGCTGGCCGCGCACGCCGCATCCGTGGCCGGGATCTCCTTCTTCGCCAACGACACCTTCGGGCACTTCGTGCCAGAGCCGGAGCTGGAGGACACTCTCGAGGTGGTCAGGAAGGCGGAGTGCCGTTAGGCCATGGCCGGCGGGGCGGGCTCTGTGACGCGCTGCGAACGCACAGAGCCCGCCGTCTCATTCGGCGGCCGGGGACCTAACAGCGGGGCGCCACGGCGTCGATCTTGCCGCCGAAGTCGTCCTTGTACACCCTGCGGTAGTCGCCGTCGCGGACCACGCGCGTCTCCTTGTTGTCGGGGACGTGGATCCAGTTGATGAAGCAGCCGTCGGCGTGGGCGATGAAGGACCCCACGTTGTCGTGCAGCGCCGGCGGTACGTCCACGTAACCGTGATCCGGACTCCAGCACCACGACGCGCCGGTGTAGTCCCGCCCGCTCCACAGGCAGATGTCACCGGCTCGGGCGGCGGGCGCGGCCGCCGCCGCAGTGGCCGGGGCGGCGCAAGCCAGCAAGGCGAGCGAGATGGCGCCGGTGACCGTTGCGATTCGCATGCCGCGTGTCGTCGTCCTCAATGCAGTTTCTCCTCGTGTTCGTGCTGCTCGAAGAGCTGCCTGCGCAGCTCTCGTCACAGCATGTAATAGATCGAACACGTAGCGCTTCTACGCGCCGGATACAAGATCTTGGACTCGCGGTCGGAAAGAACTGGCGAACACGTCATAGCCCGGAGCTTGCGCGTACCTGCGCGACGTGCCCGGCGCGGAGCTCCACCTGTTCGACACCGGCCACTTCGCCCTGGAAAGCCACCTGCCGCAGATCGCCCCGCTCATCGCCGGCTTCCTCGACCGCGTGTGGCCCGAGGGGCGCCGCTGACGGCGACCCCGAGCCGGGCGGGAAATGGTCGTGCTCGACACCGGCGCCCTGCCGACGCTTCATAACCGTTACGGGCCGGCCACGGAACGGGTACTTGACCAGGTGCTCGCCGTACTGGGGTGACGAATGACACGTTCTGGGGTGCTGACTGTCAGAAAAACGGGACGTGCTGACCGCGCCACAAAACGCCAGCTCATAACGCCTTGTGGAGTCTTTGGTTGATGTTTCATGCATCGCCGTTGATGGCGGCATGTCTGAAATATCCCCGTATATGGCGGCAAGTGATGATTGACGGTGGCGACGCGGCCGTCATAGCCTGCCGATGCATCGAAGCCGATCTTTCTGAGCGATCCACGGGGGGCCGCTCGAAAAGATTTAACACGGGGGGCTCTAACGTGCTGTTCTCGGCTGCCGTAAAATGCGGGAAAGATTGCGAGAAGACCATATGAGGCGGCCTGTCGTAGCCATTACCGGCGGCGCTGGGTTTCTCGGGTCTCATCTTTGTGAGCGGTTTCTGGCCGAGGGTTACCGCATTTTCTGCGTCGACAACTTCCTCACCGGAGCGGTCGCGAACGTCGAGCATCTCATGGCCGACGACCACTTCCGGCTGATCCGCGCAGACGTGTCCCAGCACCTGGTCCTCCCGGGCGCCGTGGACGCCGTACTCCACTTCGCCTCGCCCGCCTCGCCCACCGACTACCTGCGCCTGCCCATCGACACGCTCCGAGTCGGCTCCAGCGGCACCTTCAACGCCCTTGAGCTGGCCAAGGAGAAGGGCGCCCGGTTCGTCCTCGCCTCCACATCGGAGACGTACGGCGACCCGCTGGTCCACCCGCAGCCGGAGACCTACTGGGGCAACGTGAACCCGGTCGGCCCGCGCGGCGTCTACGACGAGGCCAAGCGCTTCGCCGAGGCCATGACCATGGCCTTCCGGCGGGCCTGCGGCGTGGACACCGCGATCCTGCGGATCTTCAACACGTTCGGCCCCAGGATGCGGCCGTTCGACGGCCGCGCGATCCCGACGTTCATCAGGCAGGCGCTGCTCGGCGAGCCGATCACCGTGTCGGGCGACGGCAGCCAGACCCGGTCGATCTGCTACGTGGACGACCTGGTCGAAGGCATCTTCCGGGTCTTCAACTCGGACATGGACGGGCCGGTCAACCTGGGCAATCCGCATGAGATCTCCATGCTCGCCCTGGCCGAGTGGATCAAAGACCTCACCGGCTCCACCTCCGAGATCACGTTCGTGCCGCGGCCACAGGACGATCCGAAGATCCGCCGTCCCGACATCACGCTCGCGACAGCCCGGCTGGGCTGGGCGCCCAGAACACTCATCGAGGACGGGCTGCGGCACACCATCGCCTGGTTCCAGGACCATCCGCAGCTCTGGACTGCCGGCAACCTGGCACGCACGGCCTCCTAGGACGAAGCGCATGAGCACGACTGCCGGGGTCGGCTACACCGACCTGTTCTGTTCCACGGTCAAGGCACGCTCGCGCCCGGTGATCGGGCGGATAGACAGGACCGCTCCCACCCGCATTGGGCCTACGACTACGCCCAGCGCCTGGTGGAGCGGCACGGGCCGGGGCGGCGCGTGGTGATCCAGACCAGCATGTCGCCCAGCGGCTGGTTCCATGTCGGCAACTTCCGCGACACCGCCTGCGCGTACCTGGTCCACCGGGCGTTGCGGCGGCTGGGACAGGACTCGCTGATCCTGCTCAGCTTCGACGACTACGACCCCATCCGCCCCAGCCAGGCCGCCCGCGAACCCGAGCTGGCCGGGTACGGCGCCCGCCCGCTGGGCGCGGCCACCGAGCGCAGCAGGCGGATCTGCCGCCGCTACATCGCCGAGTTGAAGCGCATGGGCATCTGCCCGGCGGAGGCCGACGCCGACGGCCGCACCTCGGCGGACTCCGACTGGCAGACCCACTACCAGCACGGACGCTACCTCGCCGGCACCTACGTACCGCTCCAGCTGCGCTACCTCCGCGGCGCGGGCAAGCTCGGCAAGCTCCTCGGGCAGGCGCCCGAGCACCTGTTCAGCGTCTACTGCGAGCAGTGCGGCCGGGGCGGCACGCGTACGCTCAAGCTCGGCCGCGGCCGGGTGCGCTACGCCTGCGACTCCTGCGGCGCCCTCACCACCACCCGGCGTATCGAACTGGTGAAGCCGGCGTGGGCGCTCGACTGGACGCTGCGGGTCACCCACGAGCGCATCGACTGCGAGCCGGCGGGCCAGGACCACTGCAGCGCGGGCAGCACGATGGACCGCACCCGGGCGATCTACCGCGAGTACCTGCGGGCGCACCAGCCGGTGATCGTGCCGTACGGCCTGGTCCGCCAGGCCGCCGACAGCGGCAAGGTGTCGGGCTCGCGCGGCGGCGGAATGACGCTCGCCGACCTCATGCGGGTCATGCCGCCCCGGCTGATCCTCTTCCTGTACGGCAGGCCCAACTGCCTGTCCGACTTCCGCATCAGCCTGGACTTCGCCCCGTTCGTCGCCGCCTACGACGCCTACGACCGCTTCCTGGCCCGGGTGCGAGCGGGCGAGCGGCGGGCCGCGGCGCTGCACGATCTCATCGCCGGCGAGGACGACGAGGCCGGCCCGCTGCCCGGGGTGCGGCAGGTGCTCGGGCTGCTCCAGTCCTACTGCTATGACGTGGAACGTGTCACCGCCCTGCTCGGGCCGGCCGCCGCCGAACGGGTCCGCCACGCCCACGCCTG
>NZ_JBFAMX010000767.1:0-4156 GCF_040659615.1 Nonomuraea sp. NPDC049784 | reverse complement strand
GGGCAGCGGGAACGGCGATGGCCGGATGGCGTGAGATCGCCGCCGAGTTCGTCGGCACGGCGCTCCTGCTACTGCTCGTCGTCAGCGCGATCGTCGCAGGCTTCGCGCCCGGCTCGCCCGCTCGTCGATACGGTGCCGAACGAGGACCTGCGGAGGCTCCTGACGGGCGTCCTGACCGCCACCGCGGCGGCGGGGATCATCTACTCGCCACTTGGCCGGATCAGCGGCGGCCACCTGAACCCTCGGTCACGACCGCGTTCTGGGTGCTGGACAAGATGACGTCCGGTTCGGCGCTGAAGTACGCCGCAGCGCAGGTGGCGGGCGCGATCATCGGCACGCTGGCGGCGCTTGTGGTGTGGGACGGCGCGGCGGCCAGCGTGCGGGTCGGCGCGACTGTGCCCAGGCTCGGCGGCGCGGCCACCGCGCTGGTCGCCGAGGCCGTGATGACGTTCCTGCTCCTCATGCTGATCCTCACCTTCGTCGACCGCCCGCGCCTGATGCCGTACACCGCGGCCGCCGCGTCATCGCTCGTGGCCGTACTGGTGTTCACCGAGGCGCCGGTGTCCGGCACCAGCCTGAACCCCGCCCGCAGCATCGGCCCCGCGCTGGTCGGCGCCACCTGGACGGGACTGTGGGTATACCTCGTGGCACCGACACTCGGCGCGGTCACCGCAGCGCTGCTGCACCGGCGCCTGTGGGGGACCGTGGCCTGCGCGAAGCTCATGCACGACCAGGCCTACCCATGCCACTTCCTGAACTGCGCCTACACCTCACCCGACGACCGCATCCGGCGGCCCGTCCGCACCCGCTCCGCAGCTCTGTCGCCCATCCTCGCTGGCATCGGCCGGTGGCGACCGGGCGCCCGTCACCATCGCTCACGGAGGGAGCACCGAAGATGAAGGCGATCGCCGTATATCCCGGGAGGCGGACAGCGCCCACATCACGGACGTACCCAGGCCGGCCGCAGCGCCGTTCTTCCTCGTCGCCGCGCTGGCGCCAGGCATGCCGAGCGCGGACGCGGCGCGATCGTGAACGTGACCGCGATGATCGCCGGTTCGGCGTCGCCGGGATGGGCCTGTATGGGGCGAGCAAGGCCGCGCCGGAGCTGCTCACCAAGTCCTGGGCCGCCAGGTACAAGCCACGTGGCGTACGCGTCAACACGGTCAGCCCCGGGCCTACCCGTACGGAGGGCACCCCCGCGAGCTCTGACATGCCCATACGGGTCGCCGCCGTCCTCACCTTACTACCAGGCAGCGCAAACTAAAGGACTATTTGGTCCATATGCGGGAGAGGCTGCTCAGGAGCCTTCATCGGCGGCGTAGGCGCGGATATGGTCGATCGCCATGTCCAGGGAGATCTTCATGGGGCCCGGGTCGCGGGCCGTCTGAGCGAGCAGATAGCCGCCCTGCACGGCGGCCATCATCCCGGTGGCCAGCGCCGCGGGATCCGCGTCCGACCGCAGGGCGCCGGAGTCTCGAGCTCTCTCCAGGCCGGCTCGGAGCAGCCCCTCCCACTCCTCGAAGTGCTGGGCGAGCGTCTTGCGGATCCCCTCGTCCTGGTCGGCGAGCTCGCTCGCAAGCGAGCCCAGGGGGCAACCGTACGCGCCCTCACGTAGGGCGACGCGTTCGACCAGCGCGTCCCGCCATCGCTCCAATCCCCGCAGGGACTTCAAACGCGTGAGGTATTGCTGGTGCCACTCCAGAACCTCGGAGGCTTGCAGCGCGACGACATCACGCATCAGGGCATCCTTGTCAGGATAGTGACGATACAGCTGTGACTTGCTCGTCCCGCTGGCTGTCCGGACATCGTCGAGGGTTGTTGCGGCCACGCCACGGACATACATCATGTCCGTGGCCGCTCTCAGGATGCGGTTGCGCGTGGCCCGCCCACGCTCGGTCAGCCGAGCATCGTTCTTGTCCCGCGCCTGATCCGCCACGGGATCCAGCCTAGTGCGAGCGAATCCTAAAAAGCTCCAATTATGGACTTCAAGGTTCTTTTTGGAAAGCTCTGCAGAGAACGACCGCAGGTGATCTCCGGCAGACGGGCCAATCCGCGGGGCGGATAACGAGAGGAGCTCGTGGTCGGCGTGTTCCTCGGCTACGCCTCCACTCGTGGCCGGGCTGTGCTTGATCGGGGGCTCTATCTGCCCAGGGAATCGTGGATCGCGTCGCCGGAGCGCCGCGCGGCCGCACGCGCCCCCGAACAGGTCGACTTCGCCACCAAACCTCAGCTCCTACAGGCCATGATCGAACGGGCGCTCGCCGCCGGCGTGCTGTTCGGCTGGGTGACCGCCCACGAAGCCTACAGCCACAAGTGTACTTGTGCGGGCCAACGGTTCAGGATGTGCCGCATGTCCGGACATCTGAGGTCAGCGGTCGCATTTGATCAACTATGGCGTTGGCTTGAGATCGGGCACGGACTCGATGTGACGCTTGTGCGCAATGTCACCGACCTGGACGACAAGATCATTGCCGCAAGCAAGGTGGCTCGTATCCCGTGGTGGGCATGGGCGTACCGGAACGAGAGAGCGTTCGCACACGCCTACCAGACAATCGGCGTCCGCACTCCAACGTACGAGCCGCGAGCTACTGGCCACATCGCTGACATGCTCGGGTTCATCGGCGGACTCGTCGACGCGGGCTTTCCGGACCTGACCCTTCCCCCCGAACCTGAGATCGCAGTCACAGCGAGTTCTCAGGAACCCGGGACCAAAACGATTCTCTGCGATGTTACTTCCAGTGACGGCGCAGCCAGCGACGTCAGAAGAGGAGATATCGTGTCGCACGACTACAGCAAGACTCCGGAGGCGCTGAGCCGCCTCACCGACAGCCAGTTCCGCGTCACTCAAAAGGACGGGACGGAGCCGGCGTTCCACAACGAGTACTGGAACAACCATGAGCCGGGGATCTACGTGGATGTGGTCTCCGGGCAGCCTCTGTTCTCGTCGACCGACAAGTACGACAGCGGCACCGGATGGCCGAGCTTCACCAAGCCGATCGTGGCGTCCGCCGTTCGCTCGGAGACGGACAGGTCGTTCGGGATGACTCGCACGGAGGTGCGGTCCACCGGAGCTGACAGTCACCTCGGGCACGTGTTCGATGACGGCCCTGCCGATGCCGGGGGCCAGAGGTACTGCATGAACTCGGCGGCGCTGCGCTTCGTCCCGGTCTCCGAGCTCGAGACGCAGGGCTACGGCGAGTACCGCTCGCTGTTCGAGACGGCCGACACCACCAGCACAGAGGAGCACGCATCATGACCAGCGGAATTCATGACACCGGACAGATCACCCGCGAACCGGGCACCGAGACGGCCATCCTGGCCGGCGGGTGTTTCTGGGGCATGGAGGACCTCATTCGTCGGCAGCCAGGCGTGCTGGACACGCGCGTCGGATACACCGGCGGAGACAACGATCACGCCACGTACCGCAACCACCCCGGCCACGCCGAGGCGGTCGAGATCGTCTTCGATCCGGCGCAGACGACCTACCGTGACATCCTGGCGTCTTCTTCCAGATCCACGACCCGTCGACGTTGAACCGTCAGGGCAACGACATCGGCACGAGCTACCGCTCGGCGATCTTCCCGCTCACCCCCGAACAGGAGAAGGTCGCACGTGACACGATCGCCGATGTCGATGCGTCGGGCCTGTGGCCGGGTAAGGCCGTGACGACGATCGAGCCCGCAGGGCCGTTCTGGGAGGCCGAACCCGAGCACCAGGACTACCTGATCGCGTACCCGAACGGCTACACGTGCCACTTTCCGCGTCCGGACTGGGTACTGCCCAGGCGCGCTGCGGCCTCAGCCTGAGGGCTCTATTGCGAGGGCGCGTTCACCACTGAGGTGATGAACGCGCCCTCACCGGTTCCGTCACGAACGGCGCCGATCGTGTGCCCGATGGTGGTGTCGTCTCCGAGGCTGGCCACGGTCCCTGCCCTCGGTCCGGGAAGAATGACGAGTCAGTCCTTTCCGCGTTCAGCGGTTGCCCGCCGGAAGTATCAGGACGAGACGGAAGCCGTCCGGCAACCGCTCCGCGTGGACCGCACAATATCGTTCGGATGCAGAGTGCCGACGGCCATGGAAGACTCCTGGTAGGCGGCCAGTTGAGTCCCGGCTGATGGCCACGAGAATTCCCCGTGGATGGCCCCGAGTGCCCTGAT
>NZ_JBFAMX010000766.1:0-4174 GCF_040659615.1 Nonomuraea sp. NPDC049784 | reverse complement strand
CGCAGTTCGTTCTCCTCGTCGCCGCAGGTGGCCAGCACGGCGTCGGCGCGCTTGCCGATCTCGCGCTCGGTGGCGATCCGGTGCTGGGGGCTGGTGTCGGCGTCGCCCTGCCAGCGCCGCTTGACCGTGCCGAGCGCGTGGAATGTCTGCACCACCGGCACCCCTTCGGCCGCCTGCAGCGCGGCCTGCCCGCTCATCCAGAAGTGCGCGTGCGCGACGTCCGGCGGGTTCGCGGCCCACCGGTCGGCCAGGCGCTCGGTGAACTCCGCCATGTACGGGGGCAGCTCGTCTTTGGGGACGGGGGCCGGGGGGCCGGCCTTGACGTACTCGACCGTGACGCCCGGCGCCATGGTCACCGACTCGGGTTGCCGCTCGGATGAGCGCCGGGTGTGGACGACGATCGTGTGCCCGCGTTCGGCCAGCGCGAGCGCCAGCGCGGCGACGTGGACGTTCTGGCCGCCGGCGTCGACGCCGCCGATCGCTGCCAGCGGATCCGCGTGCTCGGAGATGAGATCGACCTTCACTGAGTCAGCTCCCTCACTGCCTTGACCACCTGCTCACTTGTCACGTGGGACAGGCACGGGTGTCCGGGTACCGGGCAGGTACGCGCTCTGCTTCCGCGGCAGGGCGCGTCTTGGTCGCCGAGCAGCACCGTGGGCACCCCGTACGGGGCCCACCGCGCCGCGGGAACGACGGGGGCGAACAGGCTCACGACCGGCGTCCCGACCGCCGCGGCCAAGTGCGCGGGGCCGGTGTTGCCCGCCACGAGGACGCCGGCACGCTCGATCACGGCGGCCAGTTGGGCAAAAGTGGTCACGCCTCCGAGGTCGGCCGCGAGGTCGCCGGCCACGTAGGCTGTGAGGTCACGTTCTGTGCCGGTCACGAAGACCCGGTGTCCGTCCTCGACCAGCTCCCTCACGGTCTGCCGATGCCGGTCGGCCGGCCAGGTCCGTGCGGGGGCCGATGTCCCCGGGTGCACCACGACATACGTGCCTTTTCCTTTGCCGGCATCGGCGCCGACGCCTAGCAGGTGCCCTATTTCTTTGCCTATATCCGGCAATGGCCGCTGAACAGCGAGTTTGCCGTCATCGCCCTTCGGCAGTTCGAACCCCGCCGCCCTGGCGACCGCCAGCATCCGCTCGGCCTCCGGCACGTCGATGCTCTCGTCCACGACGTGCCGGACGTCCAGGAGCGAGCCGGGGTAGTCGTTGCTGATGGCGGTGATCCTGCGGACGCCCGCCAACCTGAGCAGGAGCGCCAGCGGGAGCGCCGACTGATGGAACGAGGTGAGGAGCACCGCCTCGTCCACGTCTGTGATCTTGGCCACCAGGTCGGCGACCTGGCCTTTGCTGACGGGCGGCGGGGTGTGGTCGATCCACGGGGCCCGCCACTCGATGACCTGGTCCACGCCGGGCAGCAGCTCGGCGGCCTGCCTGCCGTTCGGGCCGGCCAGGAAGACGATCTCGCGGGCCAGCGTGCGCACGGCCCTGACGGCCGGTCCGGCCAGCAGCACGTCGCCCGCGTCGTCCAGCCGCGCCACCAGCACCCGGCCCCGGTCCTCTCCATCCCGGCGCCGCTCCGGCTGGGCGACCGCCGACGTGCCGGGCTCGCGTGCGGCTTCGGCGGCGCCCGCCGTCATGCACCGCCTCGGACCGCACAGCGTTGCAGACATACGACCGCTCATCGCCGAGCCCTCCATTCCCCCCGCAGCCGGTGCACGCAGGCGACCGGCGGGATCACGACGCTGGTGACGACCATCCGCCACACTTCCCGGGGGGTACGCGGGCCCGGCGCGATGCGCCGGCACGCGAACTCGGCGGTCATCGCGGCCCACGCGGCACCCGCCAGCCCGGCCAGCACCGGCACCACCCGCACCCCCGCTTCCGGGGCCCGCCCCATGAGGCGCGCACCGGCTCGCCGGCTCGGCCACCCATCGGCTCGTTTGCGGAGTGCGGCCGCAGCCAGGGTCAGTGCCGCGAGCGCGGCCGCCGTGGTGGCCGCGTGGACGCGCAGGCGGCCACGCCCGCCGCCGATGGCCGTGCGCCAGCCCGGCCCGTGCAGGCGGCGCATGAGCGCGTCGTCCGCGTTGCCCCGCTGGAAGCGCACGCTCGCCCAGAACCCGTCCTCACGCACCGGGTGCGCCGTCACCCGAGCGCCCTTGACGAGCCGGTGCCCCGCCCGCGACACCCGCAGCGCCAGGTCGGCGTCCTCCCGGTACGCCCGGGGGAAACGTTCGTCGAACCCGCCTACCGACTCCAGCACCGTCCGCCGGTAGGCCATGTCCGCGGTCACCCACAGCGCGTCGGCGAGCCCGGCGGTGTTCCGCTCCGCGTCGGTGGGCCGCCGGTCGGCCGGCAGCGGCACCTCGATGCGCCCCTGACTGCCCGCCACGTCCTCGGGCAGGTCGACCAGGTCCTTCCAGACCGCCTCGGCCCACCCGGGCGACGGGACCACGTCGTCGTCCAGGAACACGACCCACGGCGTCTCCGCGGCCCGCCATCCGGCGTTGCGCGCCGCCGCGGGCCCGCGGCCGCCGGACCGTACGACCCGTACATGATCAGGTTCTACGTGATCGGGCACGGAGAGGCCGGACGCGCGCGTGTCGTCCACCACGATCACCGGGACGCCGGAGCCGACACCCGCCAGCGTGGCACGCAGCGTGGGCCGTCCGACGGTGGGGATCACCACGGTGATCACGAGCCGAACACCTCCCCGCGCCGCACCAGGTACGGCCCCAGGGCGAGCACGTCCACCGGCGAGGACCCGAAGCACTCCAGCGCGTCACGGGGATCGTCGACCATGGGCCGCCCGGCCGTGTTGAGGCTCGTGTTGACCACCACGGGCAGCCCCGTACGCGCCTCGAACTCGCTCAGCACCCGCGCCATCAGCGGCTGCGCGCCGGGCGAGACGGTCTGGATGCGCGCGGTCCCGTCCACGTGCACCACCGCGGGGATGCGCGGCGCCCAGTCGGGATGCACGTCGTGGACGAACAGCATGTACGGCGAGGGCACCGGCCCGCGCCCGAAGATCTCCGCGGCCCGCGACTCCAGCACCATCGGTGCGATGGGCCTGAACTGCTCGCGCCCTTTGACGTCGTTCAGCCGCTCGGTGTTGCGCGCGTGCCCGGGATGGGCCAGCAGCGACCGATGCCCGAGCGCCCGCGGCCCGTACTCCGACCGTCCCTGGAACCAGGCCACGATCTTGTCGGCGGCCAGCTCGGCGGCCACCGCGGCGCCCAGGTCGGCGGGGCGGGTGTGCGGCACGCGGGCCACGTCCAGCCAGGCGCCCAGCTCCTCGTCGGTGAAGCCGCGCCCGAGCGCCGCGCCCGGCATGGGCCCGGCCGGCTCGCCGTAGACCTGCGCGAGGTGGAGCGCTCCGCCCAGCGCGGTGCCCGAGTCGCCCGCCGCCGGTTGCACCCACACCTCGTCGAACGGCCCCTCGTCCAGCAGCCGTGTGTTGGCCACGCAGTTCAGCGCCACGCCGCCGGCGAGCGCGAGCCGCCGTTCGCCGGTGCGCTCGTGCAGCCAGCGCACCAGCTCCAGCAGCACCTCCTCAAGCCGGGCCTGCACGCTGGCGGCCAGATCGGCGTGGTCGGAAGTCCAGGCAGCGCCCTTGCGCAGCGCCTTGGCGTAGCCGTTCCAGTCGACCGGCTGGACGCGGAACCCGCCGTCCGCGGTCGTGTAGATCACTTCGCGCAGCGCCTCCAGGTGCCGCGGGCGGCCGTACGAGGCCAGCGCCATGACCTTGTACTCGTCGCTGGAGCGCAGGAAACCCAGGTGCTCGGTCACGTCCTCGTACATCAGGCCGAGCGAGTGCGGCAGCTCCTGCGCGGCCAGCACCTCCAGCTCGCCGTCCCGGTAGCGGCCCGCCAGATGTGAGACGTTCTCGCCGCGCCCGTCGCACACCAGCACCGCGCAGTCGCGCCAGGGCGAGGCCAGCCCCGCCGACGCGGCGTGCGCCACGTGGTGCGGGACGTAGGTGACCTGGCCGGGATCCAGCGCGGGCAGCGCCGTGGCCAGGAACGCCGGGGCGCGTACCGCGTACTTCGTGCGCAGGTCCTCCCAGTCGCCCTCCGGCCGCTGCACGACCAGCGACGGATCGTACGAGTAGGCGACGGCGTCGATGTCCTCGGGGGAGAGCCCCGCCTCGCGCAGGCACCAGGCGGCGGCCTGCT
>NZ_JBFAMX010000765.1:0-4177 GCF_040659615.1 Nonomuraea sp. NPDC049784 | reverse complement strand
GCCGCCGAGCATGATGCGGCGCGGGTCGCAGGCTGCGGTGACTTCGGTCGTGCCGCTGGTGATCTCCTGGGTGAGCGCGGCGCGGAACGCGGCGCGGTGTTCGGCCCAGATCTCGTCCATGCGTTCGCGGCTGGTGCCGGCGGCCGGGGCGGGAATCATCGGGTCTGGTCCTTCCGGCTGGTGCGGCACTCGTAGCAGGGGTCTTTGCTGTCGAGGGTCGTGACGCGGCCGACCATCTGGAGGCGGGTCGTCACGAGCACGGACCAGATGCAGCCGCAGCCTGCTCTCTTGAGGACGACTCCCTGCCCGGGGGTGGCGAGCTGGTCTGCGTGTTGGGCGACCAGGGCGATGTGGGCGGGGTCAAACACCGTGGCGTTGGTTATGCTCATGTCGGTGACCGCGCGGATGGCTCGGCGGGGGATGCCGAGGGCGGCGATGGCGTCCTTTATGTGCTTCGTGCCGGGGTGCATGGTCGGCTCCGGGTCTTGGGCCGCCGGGCGTGGGCCCGGCGGCCGGATGGGCTATCGGATGGGGAGGCCTAGGAGGCGCGGGGTCATCTTCCAGGACTTGTACTCGCAGGAGACGATCACCTCGTACTCGGTGGCGGCGGTGCGGAGGGTTCCGCCGTAAGGGATGGCCGCCGCGATGGTGGCGGTCATCGTGAACGTGGTGCCGGTGTTGTTGCAGAGGGTGCCGGTCAGCATCGCGGCGATGTCCTTGGGGGTGGCCTGGCGGAGGGGCTGCCTGCGCTGCGGATCGCCTCGGCCAGCACAAGCTTCAGCAGATGATGATCGGTCGACTCCACCGACAGCTGACAGTGCGGTGAACGGCCAGGGTCGTGCGCGAAGTACCGCGCCCGCAGCGGTGACAGCTTGGCATGGACGCCGTGACCACACTCGGGGCAGGTGAGCCGGACCCGGGGCCGGATTCGATAAACACTCTCCCACTCCAGGCCCTGACCCAGATCGGTGAGCGTGGCATCAATGCGCCCCAGCTCGGGATGAAGAGCCGTGAAAGACATCAGACCCCCCGTCGTAGCGGATGTGCGAGGGGGTGAGCCGACGATATGCCCAGGCACCGACATTTCCTGGCCGTCCCGGTTGCGTTGCCAGAGCTGCTCACGCACGGATGATGCCTGGGGCTGGCGTGGGCCCGCGTGCTCTGCTCGCGGTCAGCCCACGGTGTGCGCAGGATGGGCTCCGCGCCGGCCAGCAGGCTTGAGGACAGGCACACGCCGACGGCCGCGGGATCCGACGCCAGCTCCCACGTCCTCGACCAGCCGATCGGTACGACGACCGGCAGCGCCGGCCCGACCTGATCCGCGTCGACGGCCAGTGATATGGATCCTGATCGGCGGCCTCGGGCCCCACCCCGTCGCCGTTCTGTTCCTCGACACCATCCCCGGAATCTTGCACCCGGCACGCGGAGCCAACCACCGCCCTGCTGCCGCGCCCTGGCGGACCTCGCCCGCGCTCAGCACCAGGCAGCCACGAGGGGACCATCCACCAACGGTGGCACGGCGACATGTGGCGCGGGGGAGGCGACATGACCGACGGCAGGATCGACGGATGCTCAAGAACGTTGCAGCATGACAGGCGTCTGGACAAGCCGGTCGGCACACCCGCGTGGCGCCTGTCGCCGATACCCGGAAGAGTCCTTGGGCACTCGCACCGGTAGCAGCACGGGGATGCCGGCCGGTATCGTCCGCACAACGGTGATCCAACAGGCGTTAGCCGCGCCCCGGGACTCACACGGAGGAGGCCAGCCGATGGCCGAACTGTACGACCGATTTCTGCAGCACGTACGCAGGACAGGCAGCCCGAACAAGGCGATGAGGATCATGCGCCGGTCAGAGGCCGAGATCCGCGACCTTCTCCGTGATCGGGCGGACCTGAGGCAGGACATCCGCGATGCCGTCTCCGCATATCGCCGCTCGATCGTTGAGGGCGTCATCCGTACAGGCACCGAGATGCCCGGCAATCTGGAGTATGTAAGCCGCAACAACGGAACGTCGCTGCAGGAAGTACGCACCTGGGCCAAGGCCTTCCCCGACCTGGCTCCGCTGATGGAGAGCCTGGGAGCTCTCCACGACGAGCGGACGGCCGCACGAACGGAGGAAAGACGAGCCAAACAGGCTCGCCGCTACGAGCGGACGAGACGGGACACGGAGGGCAAGCAGCGGGAAAGGCGCGGGATGAGCCTTCTGGACCTGGAAAGACGCCTGGCGAAGACGACTGGCCCGTCCCACGAAGGCCCCAAACCGATGGTGACCCTTTCGGAGGCATGGAAGGTGGGCGCCACGACGGCCGAGCTGAGCGTGCACGCGATCGGCTGCACATGGCTCGGACAACAGGGCATGGTCAACGACCGTTTCCACATCCATCGGCTGATCCCCGAACCGGAATTGATGGAGCTGGCCGAGCATGCCGACATCGACGAGCGGTGCTTGTGCCGCAGACCGCGGCAGGCAGAGCTTTTCGCGCAGTCGCCTCGGCCGTCCTTGATGCGATCCTCGACCGCCAATCCCGCAACGCCCGCTGGTGGGCAGAACACCTGACCGACCCCAGCCACCGTCTGGCCAGTCCCGTACGGGTCGCCATCACGGCTTCGAGAGCCACGCGGAGCCATCGGTGCTGCTGGCGTTGGAGTTCGCGGGCGACGTGGTCGAGGTGTTGTCTCAGCCGTTCCGGCTGGCTTTCAACACGATCGACGGGGCAGGCGAGCACATCCCCGACTTCCTCGCCGTGACTCGAAGCAACTCGTGGTTGATCGACGTTCGTCCGGGTGGCCGGATCAAGGCGGAGGACAGGATACGGTTCGCGGCCGCCGCTGAGATCGCGCTGTCTTGCGGGTGGCGGTATGCGGTGGCGGCTGACTGGCGACCGCACGTCCAGACGACGCTCGACACCATCTCGTCCCGGCGGCGGTCGTTGAACGACCCACTGGGCGTGCAGGCCACGCTGCTGGCGGTGGTCAGGAACGGGCCAGTGCGGTTCGGCGCGTTGGTGGAGCAGACCAACGTGCCTCGGCTCCGCCCAGGCGCGCACGCGTATCTTGCGGAGCGGGCGAGCAGGTCCTCGGCACGTAGAGGTGAGGGTCCTTCAGCGTGTGCACCCGGCCGAGGGGGTAAACCCTCGGGAGTGCGATGTCCAGCGTGCGGGCTGGGCAATTCTTCCGTGCGCTCACGCTGCCCTGGCCGCCGTGGCCAGGGCAGCCCTACGCCCTGGCGAAGCTGGGTTCTTATCGAAGTGGCAGCCCAGCCCGAGGCGATCTGTTCGAGCTGGAGCGGGCCACGCTTTGCGATCTGATCTCGCGTGTGGGTCTCCGGTGCTCGCCCAGCCAAACCCGACACCCCTTCATCCACTCGAATCTCCCTTCGAATGCCGGATAGGATCGCATTGTGACCGTCCCGCCCACAGTCAAGGTCCTGCCGCACGCAGCCGGTTATGTGCTGGCCGTGCAACTGTATGAGGACGGCACGTGGCAGCGAGCCTATGTGACGTGGAATGAGGTGGCGGTCCGCAACTTCCGAGGCGGCATCCAGACACACACCGAGTGGCTCCCGGCTTCGGCGGTGAAGCGCCTGGCGAATGAGGACTACAGCAGCGTCCAACGGTTTCCGGCCGGGGACGAGCCGGTCATGGCGGATGAGATGTCCGCCGGGGTGGATTCGGTGGGGCGGACAGGTGCCCTTCCCGGTAGGGATGCTTCTGGCCCCGTCGCGTCAAGTAAGGCAGTCCAGAGCGGCAGCCGATCCCGGCCTGCGGCGCGGGCAGGGCGGGCCTACGATGACGGCATGTTCGTCCCGCCGGAGTGGCCGCCTGAAGTTCTCACGCCAGATAAGCCCGACTGGGAGAGTTCTGCCGTGGCCTGGCTACTGGATACAGCTCCCGCCGAATACCGCGACTACCAGGCGGTTCGCCGATACCCCGTTGCGCTAGCCCGCATGGTCGCCGGCCACGTCGACGCAGCCATCAACGCAGCCCGAGCCAGTTATCGGCTTGCGGCGCACGATCTGAGGGGTTGCATGCCCGCATCGGAAGTTGAGGCGGTGCGAGATGCCTATCGCCGGGAAGGCCCTCGGCTGATCGAGCTGGCCCGCTCGATCGCGGTTGTCCAGCAAGCACTGCTTGGCGAGGCGTTCGTCTCCACGCTGCGGCAAGGCGGCCGGAGAACG
>NZ_JBFAMX010000764.1:0-4179 GCF_040659615.1 Nonomuraea sp. NPDC049784 | reverse complement strand
GGCCAGCCCCGTCTCCCTGACCTTGGCCTGCGGCTGCTCCTTGGGCGGTTCGGCGGGCTCCGGCCGGCTCTCCGGCTGCCGCGCCGCATTGTCGCGCAGCAGCTTGACCTCGGCCTCCAGCGCCTTCTTCTCCTGCGTCAGCCGTACCAGCTCGGCCTCGACCCGATCGAGGAGGTGGTTGACCTGGTGCTCGTCCAGGCCGCGCTTGCCCAGCGGGGCACGGCGGAACACCATCGAACGCAGCGCCGCCGGGCTCAGCCGCTCAGCGGGGAGGTCGTCGCCCCGCGCTTGGGGCTCGTCCCACTGCGGCTCCTCCCAGGCGTCCTCCTGCCATCCGCTGTTGCTCTGCTCGCCGGCCTGCTCCTCGGCCCACGGCAGCAGATCCTGCGCGCCGCCGTGCCCGTTGCCGTTGCTGTTGCCGTTGAGCGACCGGCCCGGCGGGGGAAACGGTTCCATCGAATCATTCATGTGGCAAACCTCCGGGAAGGCGTGACGGCGCTCGCGAATCTCTCCAGGCGGATGCGGTTGTCGCTGAAGCCGTTCGCCCGGAGCATCGCCACCGTGTTGTCGACCATGCTTGGCGGGCCGCACACGTAGGCGTCGTAGCCCTCCCACCGGCCATAGCGGCTGACGGCCTCGCCCACCGTGCCCGTCGTGGCGACGCTCTGGTCCTCCAGCTCCGACAGCGCCGCGCGGACGGTGAGCCAGGGGAACTTCTCCTCCCAGCCACGCAGCGCGTCGAGGTCGTACAGCCCATCAGGCTCACGCGCACCGGTGAACACCGACACCCACGGCGGCACCGGCAGCCTGGTCACGTGCTCGAGAATGGCTTTGATGGGCGCGAACCCGGTGCCGCCCGCGATGAGCAGGATGTTGCGCCCCGTGTTGGGATTGAGCGTGAACGTGCCGACGGGTGCGCCCAGCTTGACGACCTCACCCTCGCGCACGTCGCGGACCAGCGTGCGGCTCACCGCGCCGTCCGCCTTGACGTGCAGCTCTATGGTGTTGTCACGGCGCGGCAGGTTGGCCATCGAGTAGTAGCGCCACATGTTGGGCCACTGCTTGACCTCCACGGGCGCCGATTGGCCCGGGACGTACTTGAAGGGCCGGTCGACCAGCAGCCGCAAGACCGCCACGTCCACGCTTCTCCGCTCGTGGCTGATCACCTCGGCTGTCCAGTGCGCGGGGCGGAGGCTGGCGTCCTGCCGCGCCCCTTCCGCCAGCGTCCGGGTCAGCAGGGACAAGAAGTCCCGCCACTCCTCCTCGATCACCTCATTCCACACATTTCCTGAAAAGCGCTGCATGGTGTGGATAAGGCTGACGCTCCACTGCTCGTAGTGCTCGCTCAGGACGCCGAACTTCCGGTGACTGCGCGCGAGCTGGTGCAGGTACGGCGTGATCTCCGACAGGTTCTGCGCATGCTCCACGGCGTAGGACAGCGCCGTCATCAGCCGCTCGCGCTGGCGGCGCATCTGGACGGGGAACATCTCGCGCAGCGCGGGCGCGCGGAGGAACAGGTCGGAGAACAGGTAGAGCGGCACATTGTCGCCATATTTGGCAACGAGCTCGAAATTAGCTTTCACGTGGGTGAACGCGGGGGCGCTTGCGCCATGGGGCGACAGCTCAACGCTCGTGCCCGGCATTAGGCCTCCAGCCTCTGTCAACGCTCGACTTGCCCTCAGTCTCGCGCCGGCCGGGACGGGCTTGTAGTCGCCTGAGTCATGGGCCCCATATGACATCTGTCACCCGCCCTGGTCACGGGCAGCATGGAGGACCATCCCGCGCACGCGACGAGCGGGCCGCCCGCCGCGCGCAACGCCACGTGCGCGCCGCGGGCAAGGGCCGGGGCAGGGTCAGGCGGCCGCTGTGGCCATCTTGCGTAGCCGGGCCAGCGCGTCGCGCTCGATGCGGCGGGCGCGGTCGCGGCCGATGCCGTAGCGTTCGCCCACCTCGGTGAGCGTGTGCTCACGCCCGTCCACCAGCCCGTACCGCCACCGCAGCATCTCGCTGGTGTGCCCCTCGAGCCCGGTCAGCCACTGATCCAGTCGCTCGCGCTCCAGGATGTCGATGGCCTGCTGCTCAGGATCGGCCCACGTCTCGTCGGCGATCATGTCGCCGAGCTCCGTCTCGTCCTCGTCCCCCACCCCGAGCTGGAGCGAGACCGGATCGGAGGCCCACCGGCGCAGCTCGCGCACTCGCTCGATCGGCAGGTCGAGGATCTCGGCGAGGTCGTCATCGGTCGGCTCGGCGTCGAACTCGGCCAGCATGTCGCGCCGGACCCGCATCAGCCGGGTCATCTGCTCCCCCGCGTGCGTGGGCAGGCGTACCGGGCGGGCCTGCTCGTGGATGGCGCGCCCCACGGACTGCCGGATCCACCAGGTCGCGTACGTGGAGAACTTGTACCCCCGCCGGTAGTCGAACTTCTCGACCGCCCGCACCAGCCCCAGATTGCCCTCCTGCACCAGGTCGATCAGGGGCATGCCCCGCCCCGAGTATTTCCTGGCCACCGCCACCACCAGGCGCAGGTTGGCCTGGATGAACTCGTCCTTCGCCCGCTGGCCCGAGATGGCCAGGCGCTCCAGCTCCTCGTCGGCCGCGTCCCCGATGCGCGGCTCCGAGCCCCCGCTGTCGAGCAGCTGCTCGGCGAAGAGACCCGCCTCTATCCGCTTGGCGAGCTCCACCTCTTCCTCCGCCGTCAGCAGCGGGACCCGGCCGATCTCGGCCAGGTATGTCCCCAGCAGATCGCGCTCGGCGACGTGCTGCTCCTGCGTGCGACTCCCCGTAGGCCTTGCCATCCCCTGGCACCTCGTTCCGCAGATGCGTTCTATACCCGGCCAACGTCCGGCCAGAAGCAAAGATTCCCTAAAGCACTACGTCGGAGGGATGGTTCTGGATGTCCTACTCAAGGAGGAGACCGTCGTGAAACACCTGGTGAACGAGGGGGACGCCGGGCCGGTAAGCCAGGTGTACATAGGAGGGGGCATCGAGCACGACCACGTCGGCCCGGGCTCCGGGCCGCAGCCAGCCTACGTCCGTGCGCCGCAGCGCGCGTGCCCCGCCGTACGTCGCCGCCCTGACCGCCTCCAGCGGCGTCATCCGCATCTCACGTACCGCCAGCGCCACGCAGAACGCCATCGACGACGTGAACGACGAACCCGGGTTGCAGTCGGTCGCCAGCGCCACGGTGGCCCCGGCGTCGATCAGCCGCCGCGCGTCGGGGTACGGCGACCGCGTCGAGAACTCGGCCCCTGGCAGCAGCGTCGCCACCGTGTCCGACGAGGCCAGTGCGTCGACGTCGTCCGAAGACAGATGGGTGCAGTGGTCGGCCGAGGCCGCGCCCAGCTCACAGGCGATCCGCACTCCGGGCCCCTCGCCGAGCTGGTTGGCGTGCACCCGGGCGCCCAGCCCCGCTTTGAGCCCGGCGCCGAGGATCTCGCGCGTCTGGTCGCCGTCGAAGGCCCCCCGCTCGCAGAAGACGTCCACCCATTTCGCGTACGGCGCGCACGCGTCGAGCATCTCCCCCGCCACGAGCCGTACGTATGAGTCGGCGTCCATGTCAGCGGGCACGACGTGCGCCCCCAGGAACGTGGTCTCGTCGGTCAGCCTGGCGGCGATCTTCAGCGAGCGCCGCTCGTCCTCGACGGTCAGGCCGTACCCGCTCTTGATCTCCACTGTGGTCGTGCCCTGGGCGAGCATCTCGTTGACCAGGACCAGCGTGCGGGCGGCCAGCTCGGCGTGGCCGGCCCGCCGGGTGGCGGCGACCGTGGTCCTGATGCCGCCTCCCGTGTACGGCTCGCCGGACATGCGGGCCTGGAACTCGGCCGTCCGGTCACCGGCGAAGACCAGGTGGGCGTGGCTGTCCACGAAGCCGGGTATGACGGCCCGGCCCTCGACGTCCACCCGTTCGTCGGCATCGGGAGCCCGGGAGGCGGGTCCGGCCCAGGCGACCAGCTCGCCGTCCAGGACGAGCGCCGCGTCCTCGATCTCCTCGTGGTCGGGGTCGCCGGTGTAGAGCAGCCCGATCCCGTCGATCAGCGTCGTGGTCATCGCACGCTCCCAATCGCCTCTGCCAGCAGGGATCCGACGTCGCCGAGCTCGTGCCGCCCGTCCTTGACGATCCGGCGGCCGCCGGAGACCACCGAGTGCACGTCCGCCCCCGTGGCCGCGAACACCACGGCC
>NZ_JBFAMX010000763.1:0-4185 GCF_040659615.1 Nonomuraea sp. NPDC049784 | reverse complement strand
CCAGGCGCTGCTCGCCGCGGTCGGGCGCACCCCGGAGGAGATCGGGCACACCATCGACGAGGCCGCGCGCCTGGTGGCGGACGTACGTGCCGCCTGCGACGCCTGAGAGCCCGTGAACAGACCAATCGGGTGAGCGTCAGGTCGTCGCCGTCAGGACGATGATCGCCACGGCGAGCGCGGTGTCGAGTACGAGGCAGAACTCGGCGAGTGAACTGCTCACAACTTTCTTCGCCCTGTAGTGGTAGACGTCCCATGCGGCGTGGCCGAGCAGGCCCAGCGCCACCAGGTAGCTGCCGGCCGCCGGGGCGATGAACAGTGCGACCGTGGCCGCGGCACCGAAACCGAGCAGGGCGACCGTCTGTAACGGCAGCCCGGCGTCCTCAGGCCGCTTCCCCCGCTGTGGGCCGTAGCCGCGCAGGAGGCCGTAGCCGCCCAGCAGGACGCCCAAGCCCAGCACCGCCCAGGTTGCCTCGAAGTCGTCGTCGATGATGTTCGCGGCGACGATGACGGCGAAGGTCAGGAAGAATACGGGCCAGGTCGCGGCGGGTTTCCCGAACGCGGCCGCCCCCAGGTACACCACCGCCGAGGCGGCCAGCACCTTCGCCAGTTCGACGCCGGCAGCCATGTCCAGGGCCACGAGCGCGGCGGCACCGAGCCCGACCAGAATCGGCCAGTGGCGCAGCACCGGACCGAGCGCCGAGGTGGTCTGTGTCGTCATCGTCATCACCGCTTCCTCGTCGCGGGCACCCTCGTGCCGGCGTCGAGACGACGGTAGCTCATATACCCCCCTTAGGTATATGGCTAATCGGGTGCGTATGATTACCCGGCACCCGCCCTTCCGGGCTCGCCGGAGCGCAATGGCCCTGGCCTCTGCCTGGCTGCGAGTGGGGCGACCTGCCCGCCGGCTGTCGTGACAACCCCGCCGACACACGACCGATGGCCAGGTAGTACGACCAGTGGTCGCGCCGGCGTGGAGGGCCGGCGCATCTCCGCTGCCGCCGCCGATCATCCAGACGTCCTCCACCTGGGCGAAGAGCTACTCCTGATCGAGCGCGACAGCCTGCCGGATGTAGTCACGCAATGCGTCATGGTTGAGGGCGTCCGGGCTCTTGAGCTTGACGTGCCTGGTGGTCTTGCCCACGCCCTCCAGCAGGCCGTGGTCGTCGTCGAACTCCGCGCCTCGAGCAAACGCGAACGTGATGTGCGTCTTGCTGTGACTGATGATCGCAAGGAGGGCGCGACCCTTCCACGCCGGGGATCCGCGGCTGATCACCTCGGATGCGTCAGACGCGCCCTCGGCCATGAGCTCTCGCAGGATACGGACGATGTCCTGGTGCTGTGGCGGCAGCTTGGTCCGGACGAACTCATCTACGTTGGCGCTGAACATGGGACGGCCCTCCTCGGCTACGGGTGCTTCAAGACGCCGCCCATGATGCGAGGTGGTCTTTACGGTTCGTTTACGCTCACCCCGGCATCCCAGTCCACTGGTGGGCGAAAAGGCGTAAACGAACCGAAGGCGCCTTCGCGCAGGGTTGAGCACGACACGAACCCGAGGGAGGCCCGAGATGCCGGACAGCACACCACTGCGGCTGGTGATCATCATCGGCAGCACCCGCCGCGGGCGGTTCGGCCCCACCGCGGCATCCTGGTTCATCGCCCAGGCCCGCAAGCGCCGGGAGCTGGACATCGATCTCGTCGACCTGGCCACGGTCCGTCTGCCCGACATCCTGACCGACCAGGACGAGCCCGTCCCGGAGCCGGTACGGGCGCTGGCTCCGAGGCTGGCCGCCGCCGACGCGTTCGTGGTGGTCACACCGGAGTACAACCGGAGCTTTCCCGCTCCGCTCAAGACCGCCATCGACTGGTTCTACGAGGAGTGGCAGGCCAAGCCCGTCGCCTTCGTCTCCTACGGGAGGGAATCGGGCGGCCTGCACGCCGCGGCCCAATTGCGTGAGGTGTTCGGCGAACTGCACGCCGTCGCCATCCGCGCCCTGGTCAGCCTGCCCTGTTACTGGGAGTTGTTCGCCGCCGACGGCAGCTGGCCCAAACCCACCGCGACGTGCAACACGGTCAAGACGACGCTGGACGAGCTGACTTGGTGGGCGTACGCACTGCGCGAGGCGCGTGCCATGCGTTCGTACACCTACCGCTGATCGCAACATCCGTTACAACCGCAGGAGCATGCCATGCGCAAGGTGATCGTTTCGGTTTTCGCGACGATGGACGGCGTCCAGGAGAATCCGCACGAGTGGTCGCTCGAGTATTCGACCGAGGAGTACGAGGCCTACGCCCGCGACCAGTTGTTCGCCGCGGACGCCCTGCTGATGGGACGGGTCACCTACCAAGGCTTCGCAGAGTCCTGGCCGTCGATGAGCGACGACGGACCCGCGCCGGACGATTTCGCTCGCCGGATCAACACCATGCCGAAGTACGTCGTGTCGACCACACTCGACGACGTCGGCTGGACAAACTCGGCCCTGGTCAAGGGCGATGTCGTCGAGGCGGTGCGCGAGCTCAAGCGACAGCCCGGCCGGGACATCCTGATGTACGGGTGCGGCGAGCTGGCCCGGACGCTGACCCGGCACGACCTCGTCGACGAGATCCGGGTCTGGATTCATCCCGTCGTCCTGGGGCGCGGAGAGAGCCTGTTCACCGGCTGGAGCGAGACACGGTTCCGCCTGACCGGCACGAGGACGTTCGGATCGGGAGCCGTCGTCATGACGCACGAGCCGATACCCGCTCCCGAGAAGTAGCACCGTTCCCCATCACCGTAAGCGCCACGAAAGAAGAAGCATCACCATGACCGACATTCAGCAGCAGACACAGGACGCCATCGACCAACTGGTCGAGTCCGGCACCGAACGGGGCCTGCAGGTCGCCGTCTACCACCGCGGAGATCTGGTGGTCGACGCCGTCGCCGGCCAGGCCGACCCTGCGACCGTCCGGCCGGTCACGCCGGACACGCCGTTCCACGTCACCTCGACCGGCAAGGGGGTGACCTCCGCCGTCGTGCACGTGCTCGTGGAACAAGGCGTTCTCACGTACGACACCCCCGTCGCAGAGCTCTGGCCGGAGTTCGGCGCGCATGGCAAGGGGCGCGCCACCGTGCGCGACGTGCTCAACCACTCAGTCGGCGTGCCCGGCCTCCCGCAGGACACCACACCGGAGGATCTGACCGACTGGGACACGATGTGCGCGGCGATCGCCGGCGCGACACCGTGGTGGGAACCCGGCACCAGGACGGGGTACCACCCGCAGTCGTTCGGCTACATCGCGGGCGAGATCGTGCGCCGGGCCACCGGCCGGCCGATCTCCCAGGTGCTCCGCGACGAGGTGGCCGGGCCGCTGGGCGTGGTGAACGAGTTGTTCTTCGGCGTACCGGCCTCCGAGCTCGGCCGGCAGGCCCGCCTGGAGGAGGCGGCGGACGGCATGGAGCTGACCCCGGACATGATCGCCGCGATGGCTGAGCAGGTGCCGTTCTTCAGAATCGTGGACGGATGGACGGCGGCGCCGCCGGCGGCCCTGCCGACCGCGGCCT
Organism: Nonomuraea sp. NPDC049784; assembly: GCF_040659615.1. Lineage (NCBI taxonomy): Bacteria > Bacillati > Actinomycetota > Actinomycetes > Streptosporangiales > Streptosporangiaceae > Nonomuraea > Nonomuraea sp. NPDC049784. The sequence goes on along the minus strand of NZ_JBFAMX010000763.1, from coordinate 647 downwards.
TCTGCAACCGCGAGGACGTGCTCGCCGCCGACATCCCCGCGGGCGGCGTCATGACCGCCCGAGCCGTGGCACGCATGTACGCCGCTCTGATGGACGAGGTCGACGGCGTGCGGCTCATCTCCTCCGAGCGGCTCCAAGAGGTCGCCACGGTGACGATCAGCGGAGTCGACGAGGTCACCGGGTCTCCGGCCGCCCGGGGGCTGGGGTACGACATCGGCTTCCCCGGACCGCTCGACAGCCCCACCCTGTTCGGCATGGCCGGAAGCGGGGGGACCGCGGCGTACGCCGACACCGCCACCGGCACTGTCATCGCCTTGGCCAAGAACCGCGTGACCGCCGGCGACTACAGTACGTTCCACCACATCGGCGCGCTCGTCGCCAAGGCCCTCGGCCCGCGCTGACCGGCCTGCGGCCCCACACCCTCCGCTGAGGGCCGCAGGGTCCGCGAGCCTGCGAAATTGTCGCCGGCTCGCGTTATGGTGGCGGTCATGCGCTTCGGGGTGCTGGGGCCGCTCGCGGTGTGGCGGGACGACGGCGGCACCGTCGCGGTGCCCGGTCTGAAGGTCCGGGCCCTGCTGGCGGCCCTGCTGGTGCACCACGGGCGGCCGGTGCCCGCCGACCTGCTCATCGATCACTTGTGGGGCGAC
>NZ_JBFAMX010000762.1:0-4191 GCF_040659615.1 Nonomuraea sp. NPDC049784 | reverse complement strand
CGGCCAGTACGCGCCGCTCCCCCGGGCCGACCACGCCACCGTGCACGGGTTCGACGCCGACGGGGAGCCCGTCACCGTCCACGGCACGGGGCTACTGGCCCGCTGCCTCCAGCACGAGACCGATCACCTCGACGGTTACCTGTACATCGACCGCCTTCCGGCCAAACGCCGCAAGCAGGTGCTGGCCGCGTACAAGGAGACACATTCCGCTATTGCGGACAAAACGCCGCTATAGTGGATACATGGAAGGCGAAGGGGTCCTGTCGAGCGGCCTGTCGATGGCCGAGCTGGGGCTGCGGATCCGCACGGAGCGGCGGGCGCGCGGGCTGACCGTCGAGCGGCTGGCCGCGCTGAGCGGCATCAGCCGGAGCATGATCTCGGAGGTCGAGCGGGGCGCCAAGACGCCCACGGTGCTGGTGCTCGACCGGCTGGCCACGGCGCTCGGCACGTCGATCGGCCGGCTTCTCGACGAGCCCGCGCACTCGGCCATGCGGGTGCTGCGCCTCGAGGAGCAGCGGGTGCTGCGCGACCCGTCGGGCTGGGAGCGGCGGGTGTTGTCGCCGGTGCTGGCGGACGTGGAGTTCGAGTTCATGCGGACGACCATCGGGCCCGGCGTGGACGCGGGCGAGTTCGCGCCGCACGCGCCGGGGTCGCGGGAGTATCTCGCGGTCGAGCGCGGCAGGCTGCGGCTGACGATCAACGGCAGGCCGTACGAGCTGGGGGCCGGTGACGCGGTCTACTACCCGGGCGACTGCCGCCACGCCTTCGCCAACGACGGCGCCGCCGACTGCGTCTACTACCTCGCGATGGAGCTGGGCGGCGCCGGACAGCACGAATCCTGGAAGGAATCGCCCGATGGCTGACCTCCACCCCACCGACACGACCGCCCAGGACCGGCGCCCCGCCGGCTCGACCGCGCACGCCACTCGCGTGGCCGACGTGGCAGGGCGCGACCTGCGCGAAGCCGGGGCCGCGGCGGCGGCGATCGCGGCCGAGCACCTGGCGGGTCTCGGCGAGCGGCCCGTGTGGCGGCCCGTGCCGGACGACGAGCGGGCCTGGCTGAGCGGCCAGGAGCTGCCCGAGCGCGGGCGGGCGCTCGACGAGCTGCTCGAAGACGCCCGTACGCGCGTGCTGCCGTACCCGATGGGCAACGGCCACCCCCGCTTCTTCGGCTGGGTGAACTCCCCGCCCAACCCCGCGGGCGTGCTCGTCGAGCCGCTGGCCGCCGCCCTGAACCCGAGCTGCGCCGGGGGCGACCACGCGGGCCCGCACCTGGAGCGCGCTGTGGTGCGGTGGCTGGCCGAGCTGGCCGGGTTCCCGCACCCGCCCGGCGGCGGGCTGCTGACCAGCGGCGCGTCCATGGCCACCGTGATCTGCCTGGCCACCGCCCGGCAGCAGGCGGCGCTCGCCGACGGCTGGGACGCCCGCGAGGAGGGCCTGTCCGGACGGCCGCCCATGGTCATGTACGTCACCGAGGAGGGCCACAGCTGCCTGCACAAGGCCGCCCAGCTCCTCGGCCTGGGAGCGCGGCAGGTCCGCACGGTCCCCGTGGACGACGCGTACCGGATGGACGTGGGCGCCCTCCGTACCATGATCAAAGAGGACCTCGAGAGGGGCCTGCGGCCGTTCTGCGTGGCGGGCAGCGCGGGCACCGTCAACTCCGGCGCGGTGGACCCGCTAGGCGAGATCGCCGACGTGGCGGCCGAGCACGGGCTCTGGTTCCACGTGGACGGCGCGTACGGCGCGCTCGGCGTGCTGGCCGACGGCGCGGCGCCGCACTACGCGGGCCTCGATCGGGCCGACTCGCTGGCCCTGGACCCGCACAAGTGGCTCGGCGTCCCGGTGGGCTGCGGCTGCGCGCTGCTGCGCGACCCGGGGGCGGCGCGGGCTGCGTTCAGCCTGGTGCCGTCGTACCTGATCGACGACAACGCGGGCGATCTGGGGTGGTTCTCCGAGTACGGACCGGAGCAGACCCGCCCGTTCCGCGCGCTGAAGACCTGGGCCACGCTGTCCCACCTGGGCCGGTCCGGCGTCACGCGGCTGGTGAACCATACGGCAGGGCTGGCCCGCACGCTCGCCGCCATGGTCGAGGAGGCGGACGACTTCGAGCTGCTCGCCCCGGTCGCCACCTCGATCACCGCGTTCCGCTACCTGCCAGGACCGCACGATGGGCTGGACGCCGTCAACCGAGCCATCCCGGGCGCGGTGCAGGCGCGCGGCAACGCGTTCATCACCGGCACCCGGCTGGGCGGCCGCGACGCGCTGCGGGCCTGCTTCCTCCACCCCGACACCACCGAGCGCGACCTGGCCGTCCTGCTCGACGAGATCCGCCTGGCGGCCAAGACGCTGTACGCCATGTGAATCGCTCATCCGCCCGGGTAGGGGTCCGCCGAACCAACGACAGGAGGACTTCCGATGGCGAAAACTGTTGCGGACGTAATGACGTCCCGCCCCGCGACGGTTGAGGCAGACCAGCCGGTGTCCGTCGCGGCGGTCCTGATGCGCGACAACGACGCGGGCGCCGTGATCGTCAACGACAACGGGCGCATGCAGGGCATCATCACCGACCGCGACATCACCGTGCGCGTGGTCGCCGCCGGGAAGTCCCCCCAGACGCCGGTACGCGAGGCGTGCAGCCCGTACGTCGAGGCCGTCGATCCCGACACCACCATCGACCAGGCGGTCAGGCTCATGCGGTCGCACGCCGTGCGGCGCCTGCCGGTGCTCGAGGACGGCCGCGCGGTCGGCATCGTCAGCCTCGGCGACCTGGCCCTCGAGCGCGACCCCAACTCGGCGCTCGCCGACATTTCCGCGGCGGAGGGCAACCAGTAACGTTTGCCGCGTGGTCACAGTCGACGATGTACGGCAGTTCGCGCGCACGCTTCCGCGCTCGTCCGAGCACCTCATCCGGGACCGGGTGAAGTTCCGCGTAGGCAAGATCGTCTATGTCGCGTTCTCGCATGACGAGACGCTGATGGGCTTCGGATTCCCGAAGGAGGAGCGCGCGGCGCTGGTGGCGGCCGAGCCGGACAAGTTCCTCATGCCGAGGGAGTCCGACATGCGCTTCAACTGGGTGGTGGCGCGCGTGGCCGCCATCGACGTGCCGGAGATGCGTGAGCTGGTGCTGGAGGCGTGGCGGATGTGCGTGCCGAAGAAGGTGCGCCTGGAACAGGAGGCCCAGGCGCGGGTCACGTAGCCAGGCGGTCGATGCCCAGGGCGCTGATCAGCAGGCGCTCCTTGCGGTTGCCGAGCAGGCGGGCCGTCCAGTCGACGAACCCGCCGTCGCCCACCTCCACCCCGTCCGCGTGGATCTTGTAGCACAGCCCGGTGTAGTAGCCGCGCCCGCTCTCCCGGCCCGGGTCGGGGACGACGTCCAATCCGGCCGCCACACGGTCGAAGCGCTCGTCCAGGACCGTGACCCGGGCCTCGGGAGCCTTCACCCCGCAGGCACGTACGGCGTCGGCCAGGATGGCCAGGTGCTCGGCCGCGTGCTGCCGTTCGAACGCCAGGTCGCCGGTGTCCCGCCCGGCGGTGACCAGGGCGAACAGGGTGAAGTGGGCGTAGTGGGCGGCGCCCTCGAAGTGCTGGGCGCGTACGACGCGTTGCAGGGTGGCCAGCCGTACGACGTCGGGTGAGGCGCGGCGGCGCAGCGCCGCCTCCAGGGCGAGGGCGTTGGTCGGGTCGGCGGCGACCTCGCTGTTCCTGATGGTGGAGACCACCTTGTTCTGGTCCACCGGCCCCACGGCCGAGTGCGTGCCGAGCGGGGTCACCGGGGCGAGCGTGATCAGCTCGACGCTTTCGGGCACCGCCGACAGCACGGCGTCCTCCGCACGCCGCAGCCGCCGGAACGGAACACGCGCCGGGGCGACGAACCGGTCGTGCCCGTAGCGGCGCAGCACGTCGGCCGGGGCCAGCGCGCCCGCGCGCCGCCGCGTCACCTCCAGCAGCAGCGTGGTGAGATCGGCGCCGGACAGGCGCTCCGCCAGGACGTCGAGGATTTCCTGCCCGCCGGCCTGCCTCAGCACCCGGCCCAGCGCGCTTGCTTGCTCCGCCACCCCTGTACCACTATCACGATCATGGGTGATATGGATTGGGTGGGATGGCATGACGCGTACGATGTGCCGGGCTCGTCCCTGGAACGGCGGCTGCGCGTCGTGCAGAAGTGGATCGCCGCCGCGCTCGACTCCGGGG
>NZ_JBFAMX010000761.1:0-4220 GCF_040659615.1 Nonomuraea sp. NPDC049784 | reverse complement strand
CCACGTCATGCGGGGCCCCGACTCGGGGATGACGGCGGAGGAGTCGGCCGAGTCCTACGCCGCCGAGCTGCGCAAGGCCGCCAGGCCGGAGGACCACGGCCCCGTGCCGAGCTTCGACGTGATGCTGCTCGGCATGGGCCCGGACGCCCACGTGGCGTCGCTGTTCCCGGGCATGCCCGCCCTGTACGACACCCGCTCGGTGGTGGCCGTGCACGGCGCGCCCAAGCCGCCGCCGACCCGCATCTCGCTGACGCTGCCCGCCATCCAGGCCTCGCGCGAGGTCTGGGTTGTGGCCGCCGGGGAGGAGAAGTCGGGCGCGGTACGCCTGGCGCTGTCGGACTCGGGGCACGTGCAGGTGCCCGCGTCGGGTGCCAGGGGGCGTGCGCGCACGCTGTTCCTGCTGGACCGGGCGGCGGCCAGCAAGATCCCGCCGGAGCTGGGCCGCATCTCGTCGCCCTGACTCCCGGATTGTCGTCTGAGCCGCCGACCGTCCGGCCGGCGGCTCAGCTTCCTTCCGCCGCCAGCAGGTCGTCGATCTCCTTGAGCAGCGCCTGCTTGCGCTCCCCCGCCAGGTAGGAAGCCTGGACGCCGTTCTTGGCGAGCCGGGCGAGCTCCTTCGTCCCGAACCCGAAGGTCCGCGCGGCCACCCGGTACTCCTCCGCCAGCGTCGTGGCGAACATGGGCGGGTCGTCGCTGTTGAGCGTCACGTACAGCCCCTCCTCCAGCATCCGCGGCAGCGGGTGCTCCTCGATGCTGGCGATCTGGCCCGTGCAGAGGTTGGAGGTGGGGCACACGTCCAGCGGGAGCTGGGTGTCGCGCAGGTGCGCGACCAGGCGCGGGTCCGCGAGGCAGTTGATGCCGTGGCCGATCCGTTCGGCGCCGTAACCCTCGATGACCTCCCAGATCGTCTCGGGGCCGCTCATCTCGCCGCCGTGCGGCACGCTGTGGAGGCCCGCGGCGCGGGCGGCCGAGAACGCCGAGCGGTACGCGTCACGATATTTCGGGCGCTCCTGCTCGATACCGCCGATGCCGAAACCTACCAGCGCGGCGGGAGGTTCCTGGAGCGCGTGCTCGACCGTCACCCTGGCGGCCTCCTCGCCGTACTCGCCGGGGATGTCGAAGATGTAGGCCATCTCCACCCCGTGCTCGCTCAGCGAGCGGCGGGCGGCCAGGTCCAGGGCCTCGGTGACCTCGCGCATGGGCATGCCGACGATGTGGTGGGCGTACGGGGTCACCTGCAACTCCACGTAGCGGGCGCCCTGCGGGGCGAGGTCGCGGGCCAGCCCGAGGACGAGGGTGGCCACGTCCTCGGGCTCGCGGACGAGGTCGTTGACGGCCCGGTACACCTGGGCGAAGTGGGGGAAGTCGCGGAAGGTGTAGAAGAGGCGCAGCTCCTCCTCCGTCGAGGGGACCGGTCCGCCGGGGTGACGGCGGGAGAGCTCGAGGACGGTGGGGACCGAGGCCGAGCCGATCAGGTGCACGTGGAGCTCGACCTTGGGGAGCGCGTCGATGAAGGCGTCGAGGGTCATGGCGACGACCATACGGCCGGAATTTCCCGAAAAAACAGCATTAGGCGCGAAATTTCACAGAGAAATGTTAGGTTCGGCGGCTGGACTAAGCTTGGTCCCGTGACCAACGCCGAAGCGTACGATCGCGGCTTCGCTCAGCTGAGCTCCCACACCGTCGGCCCCCTCCTCGACCGGGCGTGCGCTCCCCGCCTGCTCGACGTCGGCTGCGGCACGGGCGTGGTCACCGCGGCGGCGCTCGCGTTAGGCGCTGAGGTCACCGCCGTCGACGTCAATCCGGCCATGCTGGAGCTGACCGCCCGCCGCCACCCGTACGCGACGATCCGCCAGGCCGCGCTGCCCGACCTCCCGTTCGAGGACGAGGAGTTCGACGCCATCGCGGGAAATTTCATCATCAATCACGTGCCCGACACCGCCAAGGCGCTCAAAGAGCTCCACCGCGTGCTGTGCCCGGGCGGCACGCTCGCCCTGACCTGGTGGAAGTCCGACGAGATGACCGCCACGAACGTCTTCGCCGAGGCCATCGCCGCCGCCGAGGTCCCCTACGAACCCCCTGCCCGGCCGTTCGCCGGCGATGACACGCCGCAGCGCTTCACGGAGCTGCTGGAGGAGGCGGGTTTCGAGGGGGCGGCCGTGGAGACTGTACGCTGGCGCCACCAGGTGGACCTCGCGACGTGGTGGAGCGACATCGTGCAGGCAGGCGGTCCCCGTTTCGGGGTGATCGCCCGGCAGCCGCCGGAGACCGTCGAGCGGATCAGGGCCTGCTACACCCGGCTGGCGGCCCCGTACGAGCAGGAAGGCTTTCCTGTGTGAGCCTACCTGGCCTACGCCACCCGCTCAGCCCTTTGACCAGGCGGTCACCAGCGGCATCAGCACCCCGTCGACCGACTCCGCCACGAACTCCGGGCCGAACGGCGGCCCCGCGAAGATCATCCGATGCCACACCAGCGCCTCGGCGAGCGCGAAGAGCCGCCCGGGGTCGACCGGCCCGGCCAGCTCCCCGCGCGTGACGGCCCGCTCCAGCGGGTCGCGCACGGCGTCGAAGTCTCTCGCGCTCAGATGCGCACGCAGTGTGCGCGCCAGCTCCTGGTGGGACAGCAGCGTCGAGGACAGGCCGATGATGAGCGTGTGCTTGCGCTCCACCGTCTCGCACAGACCGCGGAAGACGGCGGCCAGGTCGCCACGGAGCGACCCGGTGTCGGCACTCTCCGGCGCGTCCATGTCGAATCGCCGGCAGATGACGTCCACCACCAGCTCGGGCTTGCCGGCCCAGCGCCGGTAGATGGTGGCCTTGCTGGCCTTGGCCCGCTTGGCGATCTGGTCGACCGACATCCGGTCGTAGCCGACCTCCGACAGCAGCTCCATCGTGGCGTCGAGGATGGCCCTTTCCCGCTCGGGGTCGAGTGGAGCCACGTACACGTCCTTCTAGCTGTAGGCGATTTCCTCGAATCGTACGCCCGTCAGCTCAGCCGACACGTCCCAGAGCCGCCTGGCGAGCTCTTCCGACCTGGCCGCTTCCGAAGGCGTGAGGAGCTTGAGCTTGGGGCCGACGAACTCGCCGCCGCGGATGTCGGGAGAGGTCGCGGCGTAGAGCGAGGGCATCGCGCCGGCCTCCGCCGACCGGAGGACCAATCCCACGAGGGGCTGTAGCGGCCCTATGTTGACGAAGTTCGTGGCGGTTGCACCTGGGTGACTGGCGGCGCTTGTCAGAGCCGCACCGGCCTTCTCAGCGCGTCGCTGGAGCTCCAGGGTGAAGAGCAGGTTGGCGAGCTTGGATCGTCCGTACGAGCTCATCCGGCGGTACCCGCGCTTCAGGCCGAGGTTGTCGAAGTCGATCTTCCCCCAGACGTGCGCGTCGCTGGAGACGGTGACCACGCGGGCGCCGGGGGCGGCGAGCAGGAGCGGCAGCAGCAGGCCCGTGAGGGCGAAGTGGCCCAGGTGGTTGGTGCCGAACTGCATCTCGAAGCCGTCCTTGGTCTCCTGCCTGGAGATCAGGCCGATGCCCGCGTTGTTGATCAGCAGGTCCACCTTGTCGACGCCCTTGGCGAACCGCCTGACCGAGGCCAGGTCCGCCAGGTCCAGGTGGCCGTACTCGACCTGGCCGCCGGGAACCGCCCGCAGGATCTCCGCGACGGCCGCGTCGCCCTTCTCCGGCGAGCGCGCGGCGACGACGACGCGAGCGCCGTGCCTGGCCAGCTCCAGTGCGGTGGGGAGCCCGATGCCGCTGTTGGCACCGGTCACGATGGCGGTCTTACCGGTCAGGTCGGGCATGGAGTCGGGGGTCCAGCCAGTCATCGCCACTCCTCGGGGCGTAGGCGGTGTACGAAACCGTTTCGTACACTCTAGCCTAGTCGCCGGCGAGCGTGGCGCTCTTCGCGCCGTGTGACCTCCAGCCGCTGTTGGCTCTCGGCGAGCCTCTTGCGAGCCTTGGCCAGCTTCTGCTCCAGCCGCGCCACCCGCTCGGCGCGTTCGTCGTGCTCCTTGACGGCGGCCTCCAGCGCCTCCTGCCACTCCTTGTGCGCGGCCTCGGCCTCCTGGCGCTCCTTGGCCTCCCTGGCCTCGGCCTCCTCGCGCTCGCTCGCCTCCTCTTCCGGGGGCTTGCGCCTGGCGGGCCGCTCGCGGGGGATGGGGGCGGGGGCGAAGCCGCTGTAGTTGAGGGGCTTGGCCAGGCGGCCGGCGCGTACCTGCCCGGCC
>NZ_JBFAMX010000760.1:0-4225 GCF_040659615.1 Nonomuraea sp. NPDC049784 | reverse complement strand
GCCGGGCGCCGGCCGAGCCGCGGATCATGGAGCTGGCATGCACCCATCGGCGCGACTCTGCCAGCACGTCCCGCTGCGCGCGGGACAGGTCGGAGTGCCGGGCGTACTGCTCGCACACGGCTCTGGCCAGCACCCGCGCCATGACGAGGTGCTCCTCGCAGGCGGCCGCGACCTTCGACTCCAGGCCGAGGACCTGGGCGAGGAGCAGTTGCAGGTGCGCCAGGCCCGAGCTGCGCTCGAACCCTTCGAGCTCGGCCAGCCGCTCCGGCCAGCGCAGCCGCCGCTCGATCGAGGCGCACACGGCCGCCACGACCTGCGCGGGGGGCTGGCCCGGGCGCTGACCGTCGAGCTGCACGGCCCGCTGTGCGGTCGCTTCGAAGTCGGTCAGCCGGCGCAGCCCGCTCTGGAGCAGGCGTACGCGGTTGTGCAGGCAGGCGGCGCTCCATCCGAGGACCAGCAGGCGGTCCGCGTCGGCCTCGCAGTGCCAGCCGACCAGGGCCACCTCGCGGGCCATGCGGTGGTAGAGCACCCAGGACTCCTGCCGGCCCACCGGCACCGGGGTGTCGATCCACACCTGCAGGCCGCCCGGGGGCACCTCGTCGACGCCGACGTCCATGCCGCCGGGCGCCACCCTGGCGCAGATCCGGTGGACCACCCGCTGCTGGGCGGCTGTCTCCGGCGCCAGGGGCACCGGGCCTGGTAGCACTCGCTCTGGGGCCACTCTCGCCCTCGGCTCGATGCTCATCTGGGGCCACCTCCTGACCCGTGGCCTTCTGCGGCCTACGTAAATTGACACTTAATAGTGCCGTCCCGATAGTCGTCACGGGGCGGATTTCTGTCAACTGTCACTTAACGAAGACGGTATGGATCGTTGGGAGGGCGCGGGCCCCGCCCGGTGAACCGGCGACTTCCCGCTGGTGAATGCCGTGTTACGGAGCGTGGATCATCTAGAGTCCGTACGGTTCCGTTAGCGCGGTGATTCGGGGGAGGAACGGGACGGTGCCGATGGCAAGATCCATGGTCGTGGCCCTGTCGGTGGCCGTGGCGGCGCCCACGTGCTCGGGCGTGGCGCAGGCGGAGACCGGTTACTGCCGGCTACCGGATCAGCCCGTCGCGAGCGAGGCTAACCCGATCGCCACTACTTCCTCACTCGGCTGGATTCATCCCCTTCCGCCGCCCGCCAACCGGGAGCCGACGGAGTCCGAGCGGCTCGACTTCGCGGGCTTCCCCAACGTGTCGGCTCTCGACGTCGTGGGGCACGACGGCGCTCCTCGCCAGAAGGTGCTCAGCACCTTCACCACGAACGTGGACGAGATCGTCACCCTCACCAACGCGGCGGCGGTCTCCTACGACGGCGGGCTCACGTTCGGCCCGGCGAGCCGGACGCCGCTGCGCGAGGCGCCCATCGAACTGCTCGACGGCCGCTACTTCGCCACGGAGTACTACCTGCGGCGGACCGGCCCGCACACGACCCGGCTGGGCGTGCTCACCTCGAGGTCGCCGGACGACCAGGAAAGCTGGGAACGCTCGGAGCCGACGCTGTCCACCCCCGGCGACCTGATGCCCGGCGGGGCCGCGCACGGGGTGCCGATCCAGCTCGCCGACGGCACGATACTGATCACGGTGTACGCCCGTTACAGCGACACGGGGACGTACCAGGCCGAGGTGTACGCCAGCCGCGACGGCGCGCGCACGTTCCAGCGGCGCGGTGTCATCGCGCGACCTTCGGAGGGGTTCGTCTACAACGAGGCGGCCGTCGAGCAGACGATGGACGGGAGCCTGCTGGCGGTGCTGCGCCGCGACGGCGGCCCGTACTCCACGCTGCACCAGAGCCGCTCCACCGACGGCGGCCGCACCTGGTCGCCGGTCAGCGAGCTGCGCTTCTCGGGCCCAGCGGGTCCGAGCGACTGCGTGGTGCGCGGCGTGGCCCCGCGGCTGCTGCTCACCCCCGGCGGCGTCCTGGTCCTCAGCGCCGGGCGCCCGGACAACTGGCTGGCCGTCTCCCCCGACGGACTCGGCGACGAATGGCTCTGGCCGCAGGTGACGTACCACAACCGCGACGGCATCTGGGACACGCACGGCTCGTCCGGCTACACCGGGATAGCGGCGCTGGGCGCGCACAAGCTGATCCAGGTGTTCGACAACTGCAAGCTCCCCGGAGTGCGTCCCGACGGGCTGCTGAACGAGACGACCTGCCCAGCCCACGGGCGCTTCGAGAACGGCGGCTGGTACGCGATCAAGCGCCGGCTGTTCACGGTCGCCGGCCCCGCGCCGGGCCTGCTGGACCTGGCCGCCATGCGCCGGCGCGGGACGCTCGGGATCGAGACCACCATGCGCTGGACCGGCCGGCCGAGGTCGCGCCCCAGCGCGGCCTTCGACGGCAGCACCGGCTACTGGTCGAGCGCCGTCGCCGCCGGCCGCGGCCGGTACGTGCTGCACCTGGACCGGCAGTACTCACTCACCCGCATCGGCCTCAGCCTGCGCCCCGGCCACGCGGCCGGCGCCCGCGTGTACGTCTCCGAGGACGGCCGCTCATGGGGCGAGCCGGTCGTCACGATCACCGGCAGGACCGACTACGCCCTCCACTACTCGGAGATCGCCGCCACGGGCCGCCACATCAAGATCGTCACCGACCCGACCTCCCGCTGCGACCCGGAGATCGGCCGGACGTGCAGCATGCTCAACGAGATCGAGCTCTACTCGTGACCGGTGGGCGTCATCGGCGACTGGGGCGTCTCCGACCCTGGGGACGGTTGCGGCGCCGGACTGGCCCCCTGGGCCTGCTGGAGCGCGGACAGGTGCTTCTGCAACGACGGCACGGCCACCTTGGCCAGCGCCACCACCGCGGGCGACGACCCGTGGGCCACCTCCGCCTGCGTGGTGGCCAGCGCCTGCGTGTGCGCATTGGTCATGATGGCGAGGAACTCCTGGTCGAAGCCCTTGCGTGTCGCTTCCTGCAGCCGGACGATGTCGGCGCGCTGATCGGCGGTCGGGGACGCGGGGAGCTTGATCCCGAGCTGCGTGGCCGCCTTCGTGACCTTGGTGTCGAGCTTGGTGTGGTCCGCGACGATCGCCTTGCCGATCGTTCTGATCTGCGGCGTGCTGCCCTTGCTCACCCCCAGCTGCCCCAACTGCATGTCGGCCAGGTTCATCTCGTGGATGCCCCGCATCCAGGCCCTGTCCTGTTCCGACGGCTGCGCGTCGGTACGCGGCGCCAGGCCCGCGGTGTCCGTCGGCACGCCGGCGCACCCCCCGAGGGCGGCGACGGTCAGCGCGGCCAGCAACAAAGTGCGCATGAGTTTTTCCTATGACATAGCGATACGTCTCCTTTACAGAGGGTAATCGCCGCCCTCGCGGCGCCTCGGCATTCCGGATATTCGGGCGCGTCAGGCGTCCGGCAGGGCTCGGTCACATTCCTTGCTCGTGCCTTGCTCGGGGGCCGTCGACAATATGACGAGCACGATGAGACCGATGTGACTGGAGCCCCGAATGACCCGCCCCGCCCCTCGCACCCCCGAACAGCGCAAGCAGGACACCCTGGACCGGCTCGAACACGACGTGGACGCCTGGGTGGCCACGGCGGACGAGAGCGGGGTCCCGTACCTGGTGCCGCTGTCGTTCCTCTGGGACGGCGCGACGCTGCTGGTCGCCACCGCGAGCGCCAGCCCGACCGCCCGCAACCTGCTGGCCACCGGCAGGGTGCGCCTGGGCGTGGGCCTGGTGCGCGATGTCGTCCTCGTCGAGGGCACGGCGGAGGCCACTCCGGCGGCGGAGATCCCGGCGGAGATCGGCGACGCGTTCGCCACGAAGGCCGGCTTCGACCCGCGCGAGGAGACCGGCCCGTACCACTATTTCCGCATCACGCCGGTGCGCCTGCAGGCCTGGCGCGAGGCGAACGAGCTCAAGGGCCGCGACCTCATCCGCGACAGGAAGTGGATCTTCAGCTGAAGCTCAGCACCAGGGTGGTGTGCTGCTTGCGGATGACCATCCCGCCGCCCACCGCCCGGGCGGGGTCCGGGTACGCCGCCACGCGGAGGTTGCCCATGTGCGGGCGGCCGGCCTCGTCCCATGCCCGCAGGTGCCCGGCCAGCTCGGCCGCCAGCTCGGCGCCGCCGGGCCCGTAGCCCTGGGCCGACAGTCCGGGGCCGGTGGGCCCCAGGCCGCGCGCCACCTGCGAGCCCTCGGCGGCGAGCAGCGCGATGCCGTCGCCGTCGACGAGGCCGAT
>NZ_JBFAMX010000759.1:0-4242 GCF_040659615.1 Nonomuraea sp. NPDC049784 | reverse complement strand
CGCTTCGGCGACGGCCTGCTGTGCGCGGCCCACCTCGCCGATGCCGCCGGCCAATTCCAGGACGCCGAGCAGGCATGGCAGGCCGAGGGCCGCCCCGGCCGTCCCCGGCTGGTCGCGCAGTTCAACGCCGTCCTGGGGCCGGACCACCTGATCGAGCAGGCACGCGAGTCGCTGCATGCCTATTACGGGGGCCCTGACTACATGAACCTGCCGGCGGGATTCGCGGAGGGGGCGGTGGCAAGCATGCTCACCACACCCGCCCAGATCCATGACACGCTCGCCCAGATGAGCGATTTGGGAGCCGACGAGGTCATGTTCTACTGCTGGTCGGCGGATGTGGCGCAGGTGGATCGCTTCGCCGGGACACTGGGCGAGCACGGGACGCCGACGCGGTGAATGCTCCAGCGCCGGCCACGGTCACCGGAAGGAGCACGGCGTTTGCCCGTGAGCGGCGGCGGCGGTCTCTTTCTTATGGGCGCGGGATGTTGCGCAGGTTCGACCGGGCGAGTTGGACCATGCGGCCGACGCCGCCGGTGAGGACGAGCTTGCTGGTGGTCGTGGCGAAGCCGGCCAGTTGCCGGCCGGTGACGCGCGGCGGGATGGCGAGGGCGTTGGGATCGGTGACGACGTCCAGGAGAGCGGGGCCGTCGTGATTCAGCGTCTCGCGTATCGCGTCGCGTACATCGTGAGGATCTTCGACCCGTACGCTGTGGGCGCCGGCCGCGCGGGCGATCGCCGCGTAGTCGGTGTGGGGATAGGACGTGCCGTACGGCGGGAAGCCGCCGACCAACATCTCCAGATCGACCATGCCGAGCGAGGAGTTGTCGAACAGCACGATCTTGACCGGCAGGTCGTAGTGGATCAGCGTGAGGAGATCGCCCATCAGCATGGAGAATCCGCCGTCTCCCGACAGGGAGACCACCTGCCGGGAACGGTCGGCCAGCTGCGCGCCGATGGCCTGCGGCATGGCGTTGGCCATCGAACCGTGGGTGAACGACCCGATCAGGCGGCGCCGGCCGTTCGGTGACAGGTAGCGGGCCGCCCAGACGGTGCACATGCCGGTGTCGACGGTGAAGATCGCGTCGTCGGCGGCCTCGTCGTCCAGGATGGCGGCGACGTACTCGGGGTGGATCGGCCGGTGCCGTTCCACGTCGCGGGTGTACGCTGCGACGACGCCCTCCAATGCCTCGGCGTGCTTGGCCAGCATCCGGTCCAGGAACCGGCGGTCGGTCTTCTCCCGCACCTGCGGCGTCAGCGCGAGGAGGGTCTCGCGGACGTCGCCCCAGAGCGCCAGGTCGACCTTGGAGCGGCGGCCCAGGTGCTCGGGCCGGATGTCGACCTGGACGATGCGCACGTCGTCGGGCAGGAACGCCGTGTAGGGGAAGTCGGTTCCCAGCAGGATGAGCAGGCCGGCCTCGTGCATCGCGTCGTAGGCGGCGCCGTAGCCGAGCAGTCCGGACATGCCGACGTCGAACGGGTTGTCGTACTGGATCCATTCCTTGCCCCGCAGCGCGTGCCCGACCGGAGCCTTGACCCGCTGGGCGAAGGCCATGACCTCGTCGTGAGCTCCGGCGGTCCCGCTACCGCAGAACAGCGTGATCGCGTCCGCCTGGTCGACCATCCGGGCCAGCGCGGCGATCTCGGCCTCCCCGGGGCGTACGACCGGCCGCCGCGTGGGCAGCGCCAATTCGGCCGCCGGCTGCGGCACGTCCTGCCCGGCGACGTCTCCCGACATGCTCACGACGGCGACGCCCGAGCGGCCGATGGCGTGCTGGATGGCGGTCTGCAGGATCCGCGGCATCTGATCCGGATGCGAGATCAGCTCCGAGTAGTGGCTGCATTCGGCGAACAACCGGTCCGGGTGGGTCTCCTGGAAGTAGGAGGTGCCGATCTCGGCGCTGGGGATGTGGGCGGCCAACGCCAGCACCGGCGCCATGCTCCGGTGCGCGTCGTACAGGCCGTTGATCAGATGCAGATGGCCCGGGCCGCAGCTGCCCGCGCAGGCGCACAGACGTCCGGTGATCTGTGCTTCCGCCCCCGCCGCGAACGCCCCGGTCTCCTCGTGCCGTACTTGGACCCACTCGATCTCGGCACTCCGGCGTACGGCGTCGGTGACGGGATTGAGGCTGTCGCCGACCACGCCGTATATTCGCTTGACTCCGGCCCGGGAGAGAATATCGACAAACTGCTCCGCAACGCTTTGCCTCGCCATTTTGCAAACTCCCTGTCGAGCAATGCTCCAGCCCGTCGAGACCCCTCCCCCAATACCGTTCCCCCTGGCGCTTCACGGTCCGCAATGGGCTTTCCAAATGACGACATGTGAAACGCCGTTGCAGGCAGTCGGTGCAGGTCGGAGGTATAAAGAGCGCACTTTTCGGCAAATTTCGCGTAATCAACCGCCGCGGCGAATATTCCCGGTGAGCCTCGGGTAGCGTCCACATCATGTCCGATTCGGGGGCGGGAATCTCGCCGGAACCACATCGAGGTGGCGGCAATCGTCCGATGCCGCGTGTCGCGTTGTTCACGACCTGTCTCGTCGATGGGCTGTTTCCGGACGTGGGCCGAGCCACCGTACGTCTTCTGGAGCGGCTCGGCCAGCCGGTCGACTTTCCTCTTGAGCAGACGTGCTGCGGCCAGATGCATACGAACAGCGGATATTTCGCCACCGATCTGGTCCGCCGGTACGTGAGGGTGTTCGCCGGCTACGACGCGGTGGTCGTTCCCTCCGGGTCATGCACGGGCAGCATCCGCCACCAGCACGCCCAGATCGCGCGCGCGGCAGGTGATGAGCGGCTCGCCGCGCAGGCTGAGGCCGTGGCCGCCAGAACGTACGAGCTGTCGGAGTTCCTGATCGACGTGCTCGGCGTCGAGGATGTGGGCGCGTACTTCCCGCACCGGGTGGCCTATCACCCGACCTGCCATTCGCTGCGGATCGCCCGCGTGGGCGACCGGCCGCTACGGCTCCTGCGCAACGTTCGCGGCATCGAGCTGGCCGAACTCCCCCACTGGGATCAGTGCTGCGGTTTCGGCGGCACGTTCGCGATGAAGAACCCCGATGTGTCGGCGGCGATGCTCGCCGACAAGATGGAGGAAGTGATCGA
Organism: Nonomuraea sp. NPDC049784; assembly: GCF_040659615.1. Taxonomy (NCBI): domain Bacteria; kingdom Bacillati; phylum Actinomycetota; class Actinomycetes; order Streptosporangiales; family Streptosporangiaceae; genus Nonomuraea; species Nonomuraea sp. NPDC049784. The sequence goes on along the minus strand of NZ_JBFAMX010000759.1, from coordinate 1,141 downwards.
GACCGGCACCGAGGTGCTGTGCGCCGGTGATCGCTCCTGCTTGATGCACATCGGCGGCGGTTTGGAGCGCGTGCGCGCCGGCGTACGCACACTGCACCTCGCAGAAATCCTGGCGAGCACCGAAAGCGGTCATCGGGCGAGCAAGCGAGCCCCGAGAGCGGCGGTGCTCCGGTGAGCGCTCAAGGGGTCATCTGGCTCGACGATCCGCCCTTCCCCGCCAACGCCGCACGCGAGGTGAACGACGCGCAGCTGCGGCACAACATCCGGCACGCGACAGCCACGATCAGACAGCGGCGCGCCGAGGTGGTGGCGGACATACCGGACTGGCAGCAGCTTCGCTCGGCAGGGGCCGCCATCAAGGACGAGGTCCTCGCCCATCTGGACCGCTATCTCGAGCAGTTCGAGACCGCCGCCACCCAACGCGGCGCCCACGTGCACTGGGCACGCGACGCGCGGGAGGCGAACGCCATCGTCGCCTCGCTCGTCGCCGCGACCGGTCACAGGGAGGTCGTCAAGGTCAAGTCGATGGCGACGGAGGAGATCGAGCTGGTGCCCGCGCTCGCGCGGCAGGGCATCACCGCGTACGAGACCGACCTCGCCGAGCTGATCATCCAGCTCGCGCACGACAAGCCGAGCCACATCGTCGTGCCGGCGATCCACCTCAACCGCGCGGAGATCCGCGAGATCTTCCTCCAGCACCTGCCCGACGCGCCGGCCGATCTGTCCGACGACCCGCACGAGCTGGCGAGCGCTGCCCGCGCGCATCTGCGCCGGATGTTCCTCGACTCCAAGGTCGCGATCAGCGGCGCCAACTTCGCCGTCGCCGAGACCGGCGGGCTGTTGATCGCCGAGTCCGAGGGCAACGGCCGGATGTGCATCACGCTGCCGGGCACCCTGATCTCGGTGGTGGGGATCGAGAAGATCGTGCCGACCTGGCGAGATCTGGAGGTGTTCCTCCAGCTCCTGGCGCCGTCGGCGACGGGCGAGCGGATGAACCCCTACAGCTCGGTCTGGACCGGTGTCACTCCCGGCGACGGACCACAAGACGTACACATCGTGCTGCTCGACAACGGCCGCACCGACGTCCTCCGCGACGAGCTCGGGCGGCAGGCGCTGCGCTGCATCCGCTGCGCCGCCTGCC
>NZ_JBFAMX010000758.1:0-4243 GCF_040659615.1 Nonomuraea sp. NPDC049784 | reverse complement strand
GCTTCGACAAACTGGCCACCCGCTACCTGGCAGGCGTCATCATCGCCTCGCTCATGCTCTGGCTCCGGCACGCCGAATTGTCAGACACTCCCTAGCGCGAGGCGTGTTCCTCCCGGGCGGACACCACCTCGGGCATGCGCTCCTCCACCCACTCCAGGAGGGGGATCAGGCGCTCGGCGGCCTCGCGGCCCAGCGAGGTGAGGCTGTATTCGACCCGGGGCGGGATCGAGGTCTCCGCCACCCGCAGCACCATCCCGTCGCGTTCGAGGGCGTGCAGAGTCTGGGACAACATCTTCTCGCTCACCCCGTCGACGCGACGGCGCAGCGCGTTGAAGCGGTAGGGCCCTTCGTGCAGGGCCACCAGCGCCAGGATCGCCCATCGGCCGGTGAGGGTCTCCAGCACCGTGCGCGAAGTGCACCTGCGCGAGAAGACATCGGCCACCAGCTCATCGAACTCCTCCATGGCTGCCAGCTTACGCCTTTGGGTGTACTTTCTGATAGAAACCACTAACCAGCAGAAAGTACTGAGGGAGAGAAACCATGATCGTGGTAACCGGAGCGAGCGGGCACCTGGGCCGGCTGGTGATCGAGGAGCTCAAGAAGCGGGTCCCGGCCGCGCAGATCGTCGCGGCCGCACGGACCCCGGAGAAGGCCGCCGACCTCGGCGTCGAGGTTCGCGAGGCCGACTACGACCGGCCCGAGACGATCGAGGCCGCCCTTCGGGGAGCCACCAAGGTGCTGCTCATCTCCGGCGTCGAACCCCAGCGGGCGCGGCAGCACGCGGCCGTCGTGGACGCGGCGAAGCAGGCCGGGGCCGCGCTCGTCTACACCAGCGCGCCCAAGGCCGACACCACCGAGGCCGGCCTGGCCGCCGACCACCGGGCGACCGAGGAGTACATCAAGGCGTCCGGGGTGACGTACACGATCCTGCGCAACAACTGGTACAACGAGGCCTACGAGCGGTCGATCACCACAGCGTCCCAGCTCGGCGCCGTGTACGGCGCCGCCGGCGACGGCCGGATCGCCTCCGCCTCCCGCGCGGACTACGCCGCCGCCGCGACCGCCGTGCTGACCGGCGAGGGCCACGAGGGCAAGGTGTACGAGCTGACCGGCGACACCACCTGGACCCTGGCCGACCTGGCCGCCGAAATCTCCAAGGTCACGGGCAAGGAGGTCGCCTACCGGAACCTGCCGAAGGACGAGTACGCGGGGGTCCTGGCCGGCGCCGGCCTCCCGGCCCCGTTCGCCGAGCTCCTGGCCGATGTGGACGTCAACATCTCCCGTGGCTGGCTCGCCGACACCCCCGGCACGCTACGCGAGCTCACCGGTCGCCCCACCCAGCCGATCGGCGACTACGTCCGCGCCCTGCTCGCCTAGCGCCCCTCACAGCACACCCCCGGGCGCCCCCGGCTCGCGGAGGCGCCCCGTTTCCTTCCCCCAGACGCCAAGGGGTTGACGTCGCCATCAGCCGGCGAACTGCTGCCACCCCAGCCGGGCAACCAGGGCCACCACGACGCACAGCAGGATGATCCGCACGAAGGCGGTGCCGCGCTTGAGCGCCATCCGCGCGCCCAGCTGGGCCCCGGCCACGTTGCACACGGCCATGCCGAGCCCGAGCGCCCAGTTCACGTGCCCCTGCACCCCGAACACCGCCAACGCCCCGAGGTTCGTCCCGATGTTGATGATCTTCGCGGAGGCGGAGGCCGAGACGAAGTCGAGCCCGAGGATGGTGGTGAAGGCGATGATCAGGAACGTTCCCGTGCCGGGTCCCACGATGCCGTCGTAGAAGGCGATCCCGACCCCCGCCGTCGCCACGGCGGCGAACACCCTGGCGTTGGTACGCAGATGAGGCACCGGCACGGCCCCGAGCGCGGGCCGCAACGTCACGAAAGCGGCCACACCCAGGAGCACCACCATGACGACCGGCCGCAGCACCTCGGCCGAGATCGCCGCCGCGGCCCACGCCCCCAGTCCGGCGCTCACCACAGCCAGCCCCGCGCCAGGGAAGGCCACCTGCCGATCGACCTTGGTGGAACGGGCGTAGGCGACAGCGGCCGACGCGGTCCCGAAGACCGAGGACAACTTGTTGGTGGCCATCGCCTCGACGGTCGGCATTCCGGTCATCAGGATCGCGGGAAGCTGCAACAGCCCGCCGCCGCCCACGACGGCGTCGACCCACCCCGCCCCTACCGCTGCGGCCATCAATACCAGGACCTGCTCCAGCGGCACGCCACTCCCCCGTTTTCCCCCGAGAAACGCCAAGAGTGTACAAGTCGCACTTGCACGCTCGGACAGGGCCCTGGGGTGTCCGCGGGGCAGTAGGGCCCCGCCCGGAAGGGGCTCCCGGGACGGGACCACATGCCGGACCGTGGTTTGGGCGACCCGCACGTCCCCGTCCGGGGCGCAGGCTCAGGGGACCCCAGTCCACACGCGAGGGCCCTGGCGGCGGGTCAGCGGGCGGCGGTCAGGGAGCGCTTTCTGGAGGCGTAGATGTCGTCCACCAGCCCATACGTGCGCGCCTGCTCCGCCGTGAAGATCCGGTCCCGCTCGATGTCCTTCCTGATCTCCACAATCCCCCGCCCCGTGTGCCGGGAGAGCACCTCCTCCTGCTGGTCGCGCATCCGCAGGATCTCCCTGGCGTGGATCTCCAGGTCGCTCCCCTGACCGCGCCCGCCCTCCGCGTGGGGCTCGTGCAGGAGGATGCGGGCGTGCGGCAGGGCGGCGCGCTTGCCGGGTGTGCCCGCCGCCAGGAGGACGGCCGCCGCCGAGGAGGCCTCGCCGATGCAGACGGTGTGGATCTCCGGCCGGACGAACTGCATCGTGTCGTAAATGGCCGTCATCGCCGTGAACGACCCGCCGGGGGAGTTGATGTAGATGTTGATGTCCCGGTCGGGATCGAGCGACTCGAGCGTGAGCAGCTGGGCCATCACGTCGTTGGCCACGACGTCGTCGATGGGCGCGCCGATGAAGACGACCCGGTCCTCGAAGAGCTTGGTGTACGGGGTCATCTCCTTGACGCCGTACGAAGTGCGCTCCGTGAACGAGGGCAGCACGTAACGGCCGCTCATATCAGTTCATCCCTTCTGCGATGTGGTCGACGATGCCGTACTCGAGCGCCTCCGGGGCGGTGAACCAGCGGTCGCGGTCGGAGTCGGCCTGGATGCGCTCCAGCGGCTGGCCCGTGTGGTGGGCGATGATCTCGGCCATCCGGCGCTTGGTGTAGAGCATGTTGTCGGCCTGGATCTGGATGTCGCTGGCCGAGCCGCCGATGCCGCCGAGCGGCTGGTGCATGACGACGCGGGCGTTGGGCAGGGCGTAGCGCTTGCCCTTGGCGCCCGCCGTCAGCAGCACCTGCCCCATGGACGCGGCGAACCCCATCGCCACCGTCGCCACGTCGCACGGAATGAACTGCATCATGTCGTAGAGCGCCATCCCGGCGGTCACGGATCCGCCCGGCGAATTGATGTAAAGCGTTATGTCGCGCCTGGGGTCTTCGGCCGCCAGCAATAGGAGCTCCCCGCAGAGCCGGTTGCAAATGTCGTCGTCCACCTCCTGGCCGAGAACAACGATGCGCTCCTTCAGCAGCCGCTGGCTGAGCTGGTCAGGCCAGATCGCGCGCTGGGTCTCCGTCATGACCGGTCGCCTTTCTGTGCTGGATATTTCTGGGAAAAACGCTAGACCCGGCGGCCGGTAATTCTGGGATCATTTCGCTGGGGGCGCATTTCTCTAAGGGCGCATTCCACTGAGAGCGAATAACCGTCGACATACAATCGCGGATGTGAGAAGGAACCTGCCCCGCCGATGGGCGTGCCTCATCCTGGGCGGCGCGCTGCTGATGCCGTACATGATGGCCGGGGTCCTCGCCGCCCAGTGGCAGGGGCAGAGCGCCAACCTGCTGCTGCCCATCCAGATCGGGGTGTTCGTGGCGGTGCTGCCGGTGGTGGCCCTGACCGGGCTGTTCCTGCCCGTTCGCGGGCTGGAGGTGAACGCGGCGCAGGGCCTGCTCGGGGCGCACGTCGAGACCCCGCCCAGGCAGGCGGGGCGCTCCTGGCAGGAGCGCCGTCGCACCGCCGCCTGGTTCACCCTGCACCTGGCGATCGGCGGCCTGGTGAGCGGCTGCACTCTGGCGATCGTGCCGTTCACGCTGGTCACGCTCGCTTTGCCGTTCGCCGGAGGGGCGACGCCGATCATCGGGATCGCGGTCGAGCCGGGATGGCCGACCGTGCCGTGGGTGGCGGGTGGG
>NZ_JBFAMX010000757.1:0-4262 GCF_040659615.1 Nonomuraea sp. NPDC049784 | reverse complement strand
CGGCAGTGCGGTAGCGCCGCACAGCGGGTTGGTACATGAGCAGACCATGGCCGCGTGGACAAGGGTCAGCGCCCCCTGAGGCCCGCTGACGTTCCTGTCGCGCGGCTGCCAGCTCCAGTTGCTGGAGGGGCTGAACGAGCGGATGTTCTGGCCGGCCGCCGGAGCCGGTCACCATACAGACCATGTGACCGGCTCATCCTGAGTGGCCCCGTCCGGTCGTACACCGGGGGCGTACCCCGTCTGCTGAGTTCGTCGCGCAGGTCGATGTCGCTGCGTGGCGCTGGTTGGCTGAGGAGATTCAGGCGACGCGAGCCGCCGACCATCCAGCAACTGCTCTGGTCTGCCGCGCGAGCGATGGCGGTGAGCGAGCCGACACGACCTCGCGCCTCGGTGCGCGTCCGGCCCGTCCCGCTTCGGACGTGGCCGCCTTCTCCCCTGCTCTTTTGGTCGCCGGCACCGCCGTCCGGACGCCGCGATGCCCTTCTCGTCCTTAAATCGAAGGAATGCATGCTGCTGACCACATCGCAGATGGACGATGCCCGACATCTGACCGAGCAAATCGCCGACGACCTCGGCGGCTTCACGATCTGCCAGGAGGCCGGGTACGGCGGATTTTGGATCCGGCGCGGTGTTGAAGAACTGTACCTGCATTACAGTCGCTCGCCGGGCCGGGTCTCGATTGAAGGGTGTTACCCCGAAGGCTACTCCCGGGTCACGTTGTGGGTGCAGCGTCACAGGATCACCTGCGCTGTCTCGCGTGGCAGCGTAGCCATCGGAGCCGACATCACCCGGCGCCTGATGCCTGCCTATCGTGCTGACCTCGACAAGGTCTTGCAGGCGATTGCGGATCATCTCCACGACCTGGATCAGCAACGCGCCATCGTGGACGCCATCGTGGCCGCGATCCCGAACGCGGACAGCTGGGCGTCGAGCACCGACCAGCGAGTGCGTACTCCGTACCGCGAACACCAGCAGATGTGGGCCGACTTCCGTATCACGGACACCGGCGTGACCGTGATCCACATGCAGGTGTGCGGCATCGAGCACGCTCGCCGGATCGCCGAGGTCGCCGGGCAACTGGTGGTCGACGACCCGGCCCCGTAACGGGGTATCGCCCGCCTCCCCGTGCACCGCGATCATCCCTGCCGGACCACGTCCTCCGGGCCCGGTGGGCTGTCTGTGCACCCGCCCGCACATGGGCGGCAGCAGCCTCGGCCGTTCGGCCATTCTCCCCTACTGGAAGGTCATGAATCGCGCATTTCCCTACGACTTCGACTGCCCGATGCCCGACCTGACCGGGCTGAGCGAGAACGAACTGCGCCGCCTGGCCCACCCGTGGCCGGTCGAGTGGCTGTACGAGCCCGGCCCCGATGCCCCTATCCGGATGGTGAACCTGTTCGCCGGACCGGGCGGCTGGTGCTCAGGGATTCGTGACGTGCTTGGCCAGGACGTCGACATGGTCGGCGTGGAACTCCACAAGGACGCGGCCGCCACCGCCGAAGCTGCCGGTTTCCGCCGTATCGTCGCCGATGTTCGGCACCTCGACCCACGCCATCCTGCGCTGCGCTGGGTGCGGGCGCTGCTGGTGTCGGCCCCCTGCGGCTGCTGGACGCCGGCGGGTAAGCGCGCGGGCCTCCTGGAGCACAATCTGGACCTTCTGCTGGACGTTTTCAGCATGGCGGCTGAGGCTACTCTGGGACACTGGCACGACGCCTTCCCCTGCTACGACGGCGCCGATTGCGGCATTTGCCGCGGCGATGAGACCTGGGATCTGTCCGGCTGGACCGGGCCGCTGCTGACTCTGGAGGAGGCGCGCTCACCGATCGCCGAGATGACCGACGAGCGCGTCGGTTTGATCGCGGAGGTGGTCATTTGGGCGCTGTGTCTCACCACGGCGTTCGACAATCTGGCGTGGCTGGCGATGGAACAATCCAGCACCCTGCCCGAGCGCGTCTTGAACGGGATCACAGAAGAACTGCTGTGCGCCGACTGGTGTGACGCGAAGGCTCTGACGTTGGACGCCGTGGACTATGGCCTGGCCTCACGCCGCAAGAGGATCTTCCTGTTGGCCGCTCGGCACGCCTACGTGCAACTGGATGCGCTGAAGCCCCGCCGGCCCATCGCGCAGATCACGGCGGCTCAGGCGCTGGGATGGCCGTCGGGCGTACGGGTCAACACCCGCGGAGCGAGACGAACGTCAGGCGGCAACGAATGGAGCGCCGACAAGCCGGCGATCGCGATCACCAGCAAGATTCGCGGCTGGTACTGGGCCCACGACAAGACCCGCCGATTCTCACTGGACGAGGCCGCCCTCTTGGTCGGATTCCGCCCGGGTTTCCCATGGACCGGGTCGCGCTCCAGCAGCTGCCAGCAGATCGGTGACGTGGTCGCCCCTCTCATGAGCTGCGTCGTCGTCGGCACGATGATGAACCGCCCGTGGGAACCGCCGCTGCACGCCTACCTTCGCACGATCTACCCCTCCCCCGCGGGTTCGGCCCGGCACCCAGACTCGAGCTCGCTCGCGGCCGCCCTCCGAGAGCCTCTTGCCTTTCCCACCCACGCGCGACACCACCTGGCTCGCGACCTCAGGAGCCCGATGCCCCGAAGAACTGCCCCATTCCAGATCGCCGGCAATTCCGACCGTGCCAAGCCGGGCAACTACTCGATGGTGCTGCAGTTTGGCCCCCGCTACAGTCCACCACTCGACCACACCATGGTGCTTACCGTCTTTCATCGCACCAACGGCGGTGGCGTCTCCGTCCTCGTCGACGACGAACAGGCCGCCGCACTGGCTGCCTGGCTCGCTCGCGGTGCCGGCGAGCACATCATCATCGATACGCAGACCGCGGCCCGCTTCTGGCGTGAGCCGAGCGCGGACCCCTTCGTTCACCTTCAGGTCCGGTGGAACAGCCGCAGCGGCGGCGTCGACATCACCCTGAGCGAGCCGCAAGCGGCCGAGGCAGCCCGCTGGCTGACCGAAGAAGCCCTCACCTACCAGTGGTCAGGCTGGCTGTCCCCGCTCGCTGTCCCACCGAGCTTCCACGACCACGTGACCGTGCACGGGGTGCGGCAGCCGTGCCGGCTGTGCGACCTGGCCGCCGAAGCCCAGCGCCAGATCCCGCCTCAGCGCAGATCCGACAGCTCCGACGAGGGAAGCGATCACATCACAGCCGCCGAACGGTGACACCTGCGCCGACCGCGGCCCCGTTCACCGTGCCCCGCCGCGCCTTGACCCACGGCCCCAGAAGTGGTGCATCCGGTCACCTCCGCGGACGGGGCGCCAGCTGTCCGGCGCGTCCTGCCGGACATCCCAGCCCGTCGGCAACCCCACGCCGTCGGCACCCTTTGACCCAGGCCTTCATCCCCCGGCTGACGAGCCGGCTGCTCCCCCGCCTGGACCGGAACCACCACCTTCCGCGGCGCATCTCGGTGCGTCGTTGTTCACCATCGAAAGGAACCCATTTCGTGGGTCAGCCTCTGCCCGGTACTACCACCAACCAAAGATCGTTTGTCGGACCCGTACGAGACCATGGAGATATGATCGACGCTCCCGCCAGCACCCATGTGACCGACCAGGCCGCCTACGCCGAAGCTGTGCAACTGGCCGTGGACGCCGCCTCGGCCTACTACGGCTCGGGTGAATCCCTGCTGGACGACGACGCCTACGACCGGCTGGTTCGCGGCATCCAGGACTACGAGGACGCGCACCCCGATCAGGTCCTGCCGACCTCGCCCACGGGCAAGGTAGCCGGTGGCGCGGCGACCGGCGACGTGCCGCACACCGTCCCCATGCTCAGCCTCGACAACGTGTTCTCCCCGGACACCTTGGCCAGTTGGGCTGCGGGATTGGAACGCCGTCTCGGCCGCCCCGTCACCGCCTGGTCGGTCGAGCCGAAGTTCGATGGGCTTGCCATCTCTGCCCGCTACCGTGGTGGTCGGCTGACCCAGCTCGTCACACGCGGCAACGGAGCGGCCGGCGAGGATGTCAGTCACGCCATCGGGACCATCCTCGGCCTTCCCGCCACGCTGGCGGAGCCGGTCACGATAGAGGTCCGCGGCGAAGTCATGATGACGACGGCCCAGTTCGACGACGCATGTGCCAAGCGGCTCGCCCACGAAGGCGTCGCCTTCGCCAAGCGCAGCGGCTGGCAGCCTCCGCGCGCAGGACAGGCCATACACGTGCCAGCTCTCCTTCTACTGCTACGGTGCTCTCCCGCTCCCCCCGCACGACACCGACGACGCGGCCGGGCGCCTCCGCGAGC
>NZ_JBFAMX010000756.1:0-4267 GCF_040659615.1 Nonomuraea sp. NPDC049784 | reverse complement strand
GCACCGACTCGTCTTTCAAGTAGAGGTTTACACCCCAGTGCGAGGGCAGCGGAAAGACGTGCAGATGTGTGTCGCAGCTACGGTTGGCGTCGGCCTTGTACCCGCGCCAGAACGCCGCCGCCGGGTGCAGGTCCGTCAGGTCCCTGCTGCGGTGGCGCAGCGCGTAGAGGGCGGCGGACAGCGCGGGTCCGAGCGGCAGTGCGCAGGCGGCCGCCAGCGGCACGTTGCTGGCGTCACCGCCGAGCAGGGTCAGCGCGACCAGGCCGGGCGCGCTCGCGACCAGGAACATGCCCTCGACCACCAGCAGGCTGTAGACCAGCGTGGCGGCACGCGACAGCGGCCCCTGGCCGAACCTCCGCTCAGCCGTCACCTCGCTCATCGGCTCCCCTCTCCCAGGCCGAGCAGCCGGCTGTCGTCCCACCACGGCGGCGTCTCGTCCACCACCGGCGTGAGCTCGACCAGCGTAACCTCGTGGCGGTCGAGTGTGAGATCCAGCTCCGCGTACTCGTAGGGCCGGTGGACGCCCACCCCGTCGGACAGCCGCCCCGAGGCCTCCGAGGGAACCCGCATCAGCCGTGGTCCTTCTTGAACCGCTCGTAGGCGGTGTTGACGAGGTTGATGTAGGTGGTCGAGTTCTTGGCTTCCAGCTCCTTGACGTAGGCGTCCCACTCGCTCAGGTCGCGCTCGCCGAGGACGAACTTGAGCGTCTGCTGGGTGACGTAGTCCTTCAGCGGCGTCTCCCAGAGCGTGGCCTGCTCGCGCTCCTCGTCGGTGAACGGGTGCGGCGGCTCCACCGGCCACGGCTTCCTGGCGTTCATCACGTCCTGGAACGCCACCTCCTCCTCGGAGAAGGTCGAGTTCAGCAGGTTGGTGGTGCCGCCGTAGGCGAACACGCCGTTGGAGAAACCGAAGTCCTTCTGCAGGTGCTTGGGCGCGCCGGGGTTGAGCCCGACGAAGTCGACGTCCTTGGCCAGCTGGTACTTGCCAGAGGCGTCCTTGGTGTACGTCGTGCCTTCGACGCCCCACTTGGCGAACTCCGCGCCCTGGTCGGAGTACCAGAGCCAGTCGACGAACTGCATCATGGCGACGAAGTTCTTGTTCTCCAGCGCCTTCTTGGAGATCATGATGCCGTTCTCGAGCCGGGTGTCGATCTTGTACTCGCCGACCGGGCCCAGGGGCACCGGGATCTTGGCGACCTTGGCGCCGGGGACGAGCTTGGTCAGCGTCGGCCGGTAGTCGTTGACGATCGACTGCGCGTTCGCGCTGATCACGAACGACTTGCCGGAGTTGAACTTCTGCTTGGCCTGCTCGTCCTGCTGGGTGAAGCTCTCCGGGTCGAGCAGCTTCTCCTTCACCAGCTTGTTCAGGTACTCCAGCATCTGCTTGTACTGCGGCATCGCGCCGGTGTAGACGAACTTGCCGGTCGTGGAGTCGAAGGTCGCGTGCTGGTACTGCCAGCCGCCCCTGGCGCCGTAGGCCTGGGCGACGAGCTTGAACAGGTTACCGCCGGGCGTGGGGACGCCGAACCGGTCGGTCATCGGGTAGAGGTCCGGGTACTCCTTCTTCAGCGCCTTGAGCACGGTGTACAGCTCGTCCCAGGTCTTCGGGATCTCCAGCTTGTGCTTCTCCAGGATGTCGGTCCGCACAGCCAGGGAGTAGTCGATCCAGATCTCCTCGTGGAGACCCGGCAGCAGGTAGATGCGGCCGTCGGCCTGGCGCAGCGTGTCCAGTTCCGGCTGCATGTTCCACTTGGCGACCTTGTCCTTGAAGTTGGGCATCAGGTCGAAGTAGTCACTGACCGGCAGGACGGCGCCGGAGGAGACGAACGCCTCCTCGGCCGGGTGGTAGGTCTTCGGGATGATGAGCGGGGCCTGGCCGGAGCCCACCAGCAGGCCGCGCTTCTTCTCGTAGTCGCTGAGCGGCACCTCCACCGGCTTGAGCGTCACGTTGGTCCGCTTGGTCAGCTCCTGCCAGAACAGCCAGTCGCTCTTGTCCGGGTAGAACGGGTGGTTGTTGTAGAGCACGTCGAACGAGACCGGCTCGGTGGCCTTGAACTGCTGGCCGACGCCGTAGCTCGCCATCGCGCCCGCCTTGTTCGCGGACACGTCCGCGCCCTTCTTCGGGGCCTCGTCCTCGCCGCAGCCAGCAACGACGAAGGTGAGCGCACCCAGCCCGATAAGTGCCTGACGCCGGGAGATGTGCTGCATGGGGGGTTCCTTTCGGAGGGACATGGCTATCCCTTCACCGCGCCGAGCATGACTCCGGAGACGAAGTACCGCTGGACGAAGGGGTAGACCGCCAGGATGGGAACGACGGTGAGCATGATCGTCACCGACTGGATGTTGGCCGCGGCCGCCGAAACCTCGCTCATCGCCGCGCCGGCGGACTCGGCGCCGGTGGCGCCCGCGATGAGGTTGCGCAGGTAGATGGTCACCGGGAACAACTTCGACTCGTTCAGGTAGAGGAATGCCGTGAACCACGAGTTCCAGAACGAGACCGCGTAGAACAGCACCATCGTGGCGATGACCGCCTTCGACAGTGGCAACACGATCCGCCGGAGGATGCCGTAAGTGCTGAGGCCGTCGATGGCGGCGGCCTCCTCCAGTTCCTGCGGCAGCCCCTCGAAGAACGCCTTCATGACCAGGAGGTTGAAGACGCTGATGGCGTTGGGCAGGACGATGGCCCAGATGGAGTTCGTCAGCCCGAGGCTGTTGACCAGCACGTACTGGGGGATCAGGCCGCCGGAGAAGATCATGGTGAAGACGGCCACCCAGATCAGGAACGTGCGGCCCTTGAGGTGTTTCTTGGACAACACGTACGCGTAGCAGGTCGTCAGCAGCATCGCGATCGCCGTGGCCACGACGGTGTAGACCACGGTGTTGCGGTAGTTCGTCCAGAACATCGGGTCCGAGACCACGAGCTTGTACGTCGCGACGTTGAACCCGCGAGGGATGAGGTTGACCTGCCCGCCGACGATGTAACGTTCTGCGCTGAACGAGCGGGCGATGATGTTGACGAAGGGATACAGCGTCACGATGACGACACCGGTCAAGATGACGGCGTTGACCCATTGGAACACGCGGTAGCCACGGCTCTTGGCAATCGTCACCACAGGCTCGTCCCTACTGTGCGGCGGGAGATCACGTTCGCCCCCACGATCAGCACCACCCCGACCAGCGCCTCGAACAGGCCGATCGCGGCGGCGTAGCTCATGGAGCTGGACTCCACACCCATGCGGTACAGGAACGTGGTGATCACGTCAGCGGTCGGATACGTCAGCGGGTTGTACAGCAGCAGGACCTTCTCGAAGCCCACGGCCATGAACGTGCCGATGTTGAGGATCAGCAGCGTGATCGCCGTCGGCCGGATGCCCGGCAGGGTGACGTGCCAGATCTGCCGCCACCGGTTGGCCCCGTCCATCCGGGCCGCCTCGTAGAGGTGCTCGTCGACGGTCGTCAGGGCGGCCAGGTAGAGGATGGTCCCCCAGCCGACGGTCTGCCAGACCTCCGACGAGACGAAGATCGTGCGGAACCACTCCGGCTTCTGGATGAACGCGGTGGCCTGCCCGCCGAACGCCTTCACCACCTGGTTCACCGGCCCGTCGATGGCCAGCATCTGCATGACGATGCCGGCCACGATGACCATCGACAGGAAGTGCGGCAGGTACGACACCGACTGCAGGAACCGCTTCATCCGCCGGTTGCGCACCTCGTTGAGCAGCAGCGCCAGCACGATCGGCAGCGGGAAGCAGAACAGCAAGGTCAGCGCGCCGAGGACCAGCGTGTTGGTGAACACGCTCCAGAACGACGGGTCGTTGAGGAACATCTTCACGTACCGCAGGCCCACCCACGTCTCGCCGAACATGCTGCCGCCGGGCTCGAACTTCCGGAAGGCGATCACGTTGCCGAGCATCGGGGCGTACCGGAAGACCGCGAAGAACAGCAGCGGCAGGATCGCCAGCGAGTACAGCTGCCAGTCGCGGCGGATCGCGTGCCGCCACGTGCCCGGCCTGGCCCGCCTGCGCCGGCCGGACGCCGGCCGCGCCGGACGCGTGCCCTGCGGCGGATCGTCCAACGTCGTGCTCATCCCGCGCCCTCCAGTATGCGGACCGTGGCCAGCAGCCGCCTGTCGTGGCCGAGCTCGCGCTCGGCACCGGTCAGGCGCAGCGGCACGGCGGCCACCACGTCGGCGCTCGAGCGGCCGAAGCGCAGCTCGACGTCGCCCGGCTCGACGATGCGCGTGCCACGCACCCCGGTGAACGACGTGA
>NZ_JBFAMX010000755.1:0-4269 GCF_040659615.1 Nonomuraea sp. NPDC049784 | reverse complement strand
TGAAGCCGCGCATGTCGCCGGGGCCGGCGTGCGCCCGGCGGATCGTCGCCGCGTCGACCTCCGAGAGCCCGATGTGCCGCACGTACCCGGCGTCGACCATCTCCTTGATCGCGCCCACCGTCTCCTCAATCGGTACCGCCGGGTCCAGCCGGGCGGGACACCCCGGCCCTGGTGCTGTCCGAACCTGGGCGAGGTCCTCGCCCAGAACCGGGTGGCCGTCCTGATGACGGGCGACCACACCGGCTTCTCCGGCGACCGGCGCTACCTCGTATACCGCTGGTTCACCGAGCCCGCCGCCCGCGCCGTCTGCCCGCCCGAGGAGCAGGAGCATCAGGCCCGTCAGCTCGTGGCCGACCTGCGCACGGCCGTCGGCCGCCGGTCCGGCGACCCCACGGTCACCGGACTCATCGACCGTTTGCAGGCCGCGAGCGCCGGCTTCCGCCGGCTCTGGGCCGAGCACGAGGTGGCGGTCCGGCGCGTCGACCGGAAGACCATGCTGCATTCGCGGGTGGGCCGTCTGCTGATGGACTGCGAGACCCTGGTCACCCCCGACCAGGGTCAGCAACTCCTGGTGCTCACCCCGGCGGACGCCGAGACCCGCGAGCGGCTGGAGCTGCTGCGGATGCTCGGCATCGAGGAGATCCCCACGGAGGCCACGGACACGCCCGTACGGTGAAGCGGGCGACCGGCCGGGCTTCCAGCGCGACTCCAGGCCCGTGCCAGGGTCAGCTCGTTCCCGGCCGGGTGAAGCCCATGGGGGTACGGCTGTAGGGAGCGATCTTGACGTCAGAGCCTGTTTTGGGCGCGTGGATCATCGTGCCTTTCTCGGGGTCGAGCACGATGCCCACATGGTCAGCGGTGCCATCGCCGTTGTTGTCGAAGAAGACGAGGTCCCCGGGCTGCGCATTGCCATCAGGGATGCGCGGTCCGCGCATCCACTGGTCGTGAGCGACCCGCGGGATGGCGATCCCCGCGGACTCGTACGCGCGCAGTGTCAGCCCGGAGCAGTCGAAGGAGCCGGGTCCTGTCGCTCCCCACACATAAGGGTCGCCTAACTGCTTGAGGGCGTAGTCGATGACGGCCTGAGCGCGAGGGTTGGGCGCCAGGCTGTGAGCGTTCGGCGGGACGGCCAGCGAAGGCGTGCTCGCATCGCCGCCGCCACCACCGCCCCCTCCGTTGGCGCCATACCCGTTGCTCTCACCGGTCGGCGCGCCGTTCCCGTTGTAGGACGCCAGCTGGGTTTTCGGGGTGCGGGGCTGGAAGTCGGGGTCGGGGATCCAGCGCGTCCCGGACTTGTTGCCCGGGACGAAGTCCTGATCGCCGGGAGCGGGGATACCGGTGAAGAACCGCACCTCGCCGAGGTGCTTCCCGATCTCGTCGGTGGCCTGACGGAGGGCCTGGGCCGCCTTGCCTGTGTGCACCTTGGCCCGCTCAAGGGCGTTGGACACCTGGGACCTGATACTCGTCATCGAGATGGTGGTGCTGTCGGGGTCGCTGCGCTGCTCATCCAGCCAGGCGCGTTTCTCCCGGTAGAGGGCTTGGACCTCGCTCTTGGCCGTCTCCAGCGCGCTCCCCGCGGCATCCAGCTTGCCGGCGGAGTCGGTCAAGGCCTCACTCAGCGCCGTACCGGACTCGGGATATCTGGCCATGTACCTGGCGAAGTTTTCGGCGGCGACGCCGTTCCACGCGCTGTCCACCCTGTTGACCGCGCGTTTGATGACGCCGGTCTCCGTGGTGATGCTGGTTGCCATCGTTCGCCATCGCCCCGAGATCCTGGTGATCTCGGCCTGGTCGCCGCTCAAGTTGTCGATGACGCGCTGGATGGGGCTGAGGTATTGGTCCCAGATATCCGTCACGCCTGCTCCGTCCGGGGAACGTCGGGGAGGTCAGCCCTGCGGACGTTGTCGACGACCTGGTGGATGGCCGCCTCGACCTTGGTCAGGTTCTGTTGGGCATGGCGTACTTCGGCGTCGATCTTCACCTCGAAGTCGTTGACGGCCTTGGCGAGCTTGTCAGAAAGGTCCTCGAGGTCACCGAAACAGGAGGTGCTGACGCTCGTGGGACCATCCTCCGCCGCACTCTTGAACTGGTTCGCGACTCCCTTGGCCTTGGTCGCGCACTCCTCGAGCGTGTCGAAGTAGATCTCAAACCCTGCCACGTGAGCCACGCCTCTACTGTCAGATCAACGTCAATTCGCCCGACAATCTAACATCCTTGATCTTCTGTCCCTCGACCATTCCCCTACCTCAAGCCTGCTCCCGCCGTCCGTAAGACGGGCCTTTCGCACGGGCCAGTCGCGTATCTCGGACGTTGATGTCCTGGTGCATGCTCCACTGGTGGCGGCCGTGCTCGATTGCGGGGGACGATCACGGTTCTGCACGAGTCGGATCGTGCCGGGGACAGCGACTCTCGTGTTTGTGGCCCGGAGTTCGTTGATCGCCTCCTGCTCCCGGCCGGGCAGCAGACGCAGCCGGGGAGAGCGGTGGTCTGGCGGACCTGATGAACGGCATCTGCAAGATCATCTTCTCTGCTGCGTACACGCCCACGACCTGACGTCCTGATAGGCCCGGCTACGGTGGCCGGC
The DNA here is from genome assembly GCF_040659615.1 of Nonomuraea sp. NPDC049784. NCBI lineage: Bacteria > Bacillati > Actinomycetota > Actinomycetes > Streptosporangiales > Streptosporangiaceae > Nonomuraea > Nonomuraea sp. NPDC049784. The sequence continues at coordinate 1,685 of NZ_JBFAMX010000755.1, read as the reverse complement.
CGCCAGGCCTCTGCCAGGACGGCTTCGCAAGGTGCTGGTCACGGCGGCGGTGTGCGGCGCGGATGAGCGGGTCCCCATCGAGAGGACAAGAGGCCGCCGCTCGTGTGGCCAGGTGTGCCGGAGTCCGTCATTCCCGGGAGACGTTGAGGAGGTCGGCGAGCTGGGCCCGGCTGGAGATGCCGAGTTTGGTGTACACGCGGGCCAAGGCGTTGTTGACGGTGGCGATCGACAACCCGAGGAGTGTAGCGATGGTCCGGCTGGTGTGCCGGACGGCCAGCAGCGCCACCTCGCGTTCGCGGCGCGTGAGCACGTGCGAGATCTGCTCGCGATTGAGCAACGGCGTGACGGCGCCCTCGCATTGTCGGTGCAGCGCGGCCGCCCGCTCGCGCGCCAGCGCTGCCTGACTCGCCAGGCCGGCCTTACGGTAGATCCCGGCCGCGCAGGTCGTGGCCTCGGCGGCGAGCAGGTGCTGGTCGAGGTGGGCAAAGGTCTCGGCGGCAGCGCTGAGCGCCTCGCTGTTCGTCTGCTGGAGCCCGCGAGCCGCGGTTGTCAGCGCGCGGCTCATGGGGGTGGCGAGCATCGCGTCGAGCTCGTCGAGCCGATGCCGGTCGGTGTCGCCTCCGAGCCGGAGCACGTCGTAGCGGGCCAGCGCCTCCACGGTGGGCAGTCCGATGCCGCGGGCTTGTCCCCCCGGCACCGAGGTCGAGCTGGACGCGATCGGCAGGCGTTCAGGAACCTGCCCAACGACGACCAGGAGCTGCTGTCCCTGGTCGCCTGGGAGGGCCTGGAGCACAAGGAGATCGCCAAGGCGTTAGGCGGCTGTCCCGCAACGCCGTACGCATCAGGCTGCACCGCGCCCCTCGACCGCCCGCCCCTCCTGTGCGCGGCGGAGCACTGGTCCCGCCTCTCCCCCATGTTCGCCACCTGAGACCGGTGTCCGCCGCCTGAGAGGAGCACAGAGCCGATCGAGTCCCTGGGTCACCTGGACGAAGAACGGTGTGAAATGCTCGAGCCAGGCGCGTGCGACCGACGGTTTTTGGTCGTTTTCCACAACTGGGGCCGCATAGCGTGCACTGTCCACGACATGACACTGCCAGCCGATAGACGAAAGAGTGGACATTGTCGGGGGCCGCCGTGCCGCCGCGTGCACATCGTCGATCTACAGGAGGCTCGGTCGGGTGTTCAGTCGTGTCGCCATCGTCAACCGTGGTGAGGCCGCCATGCGGCTCATCCACGCCGTACGGGACCTCGCCGCGGAGACCGGGACACCAATCGAGACCGTTGCCCTGTACACCGACGTCGACCGTACGGCCACCTTCGTCCGCGAAGCGGACCTGTCCTACGATCTCGGTCCCGCGTCGGCGCGCCCGTACCTCGACCTGAAGGCGCTGGAGCGCGCGCTGGTGGAGACGGGGGCCGACGCCGCGTGGGTCGGCTGGGGCTTCGTCGCGGAAGACCCGGCGTTCGCGGAGCTGTGCGAGAACATCGGAGTCACCTTCGTCGGCCCGAGCGCGGAGGCCATGCGCAAGCTCGGCGACAAGATCGGCGCGAAGCTGATCGCCGAGGAGGTCGGCGTGCCGGTCGCGCCGTGGAGCCGCGGCGCGGTCGAGACCCTGGAAGCCGCCCTGGCGGCGGCCGCCGAGATCGGCTACCCGCTGATGCTGAAGGCGACCGCCGGCGGCGGC